>NZ_JAIJHU010000012.1:0-60448 GCF_022723415.1 Barnesiella sp.
TTATATTCATGAATATAAAACGGGTAAAATAAATTCCCGCTAAGTAACATATACTCGTCTAATGTCGGTATCAGTTGACCTACACCCACTCCTATCGTGACATGATATTTCGTATAATTTTCCCTACAAAGTTGGACATAAGGACCTAATTTCGCATCCGAATCAGGAACATTTCTCCACGGCGAGTCGGGAAAGTCTATTCTTATACCGAGGCATAAAAACAAAACTACGATAGAAACTATACCGTACTTTAAAACCGGTTTCCCTTTGACCCTCTCATATATCCACCTCATAGCATAGACGCTTATGAGAGAAACAAAAGGAATCAAATATAAATAATGTTTAGGCGCACACCCTGTATAACGAAACATAAAATGAATGAGAATAATAGGAATCAACGCTATCCCTATAATTCCAAACTTCTTTTCCCGGAAAAGGACAACCAAACCCATAGGGACAAAAACAAAATTGAGAATCGTATAAAACGTAAATACCGCAAACTTTACTTGCGAAGCGAAACTGTGTGTTTCATTCATACCGTTATAACCGGTCAATGCGGTTAAAGGGTTTGCCCGCAGCCCCCAATATCCAATCGTCACAAATAGAAGTATGAGAACAGCTAAAAATACCGATCTCGTTATACTCTCTTTTACACTCTTCCTTTGAAATAAAAAAATAAAAAATACCACTGGATAAACTATCAAGATATCTATCCTATATAAAGGAGCGATTACCATCAACACCATTGCCACATAAAACTTTCCATCTAATAACCTGTTTAGAGCGCAAACAAAAAACACAGCCGCAAAAATCGCCGAATTGGGATACATCGAAATGGCAAAAGACTCTGGAATAAGAAACAGAGAAAGCAAAATAAATATTTTTCTAAAAGATGTAATCCGATAAACGAAATTCACACTTTCCACGATAAATAGAGCCCCGCATATGGCAGACAGCAAACAATAGATTTGTTCACATGTCAAAAACGGAAATATATATTTGAATCCTACCACCGTATAGGTTACCAACGGTTGCATTTCATATAAATAAGAATATACTGGCGGGAATGTAAGTCCCTGATTATACATGATATTACACCCCGCAATAACATGCATACTATCTGATTCATAACATGTCAACGGGAAAATACCTATACATATCCATATAAAAAACAATACTAAAACAATAGGATAACTATTACGGGACACAAATTTCCAAAAAGAATCGAAGAAATATTTCCAATTACTATAAACCGACATAACTATACTATAAATTTAATAATTATAGCCCTATTCTATAATATTAAACAAATATATGAATCTCGTTATAATAATGGAAATTAAATAGTGTCAATTTTTTTACCACCACGGCTACTACAAGAAAAAATGAAGCGACAAAGCACTATTAAACAATATCTTATCCTAACACAAACTTTTCAAAGGAACGATAAAACGATCACCCACCAGAAAATCGACACAATAAATAATATTTAAATACAATATTTTAGAATAAACAGTATCTAAAATTCAAAAAAGTAGTATATCTTTGTTGTTATTAAAACTAATTTAGTTTTATCACAAGATCTTACTAATATTAAAACACATGAAAAAGAACCTTACGCTCTTCGTTTTTATAGTGATAGGAATTTTCTCCGTCACGGCCGCGGCTCCCAATTGGGGCGTAGCCGACACATTGGAACACTACGAAATAGGTCCCGGTATAGAGTATATCAAAATCAGATACGAATCGGTTCCCCTCACACTGTGGGCGACCACTATCGACATGACCAATCCTTACAATGTAATTGAACAAGTACAATCGAACAACTCCGTTCCTGATTTAAAACGGGAATTGGTACAAGACATGTCAAAGCGGCTAACCACCCCGGGGCATAAAGTATGCGCGGCCTTCAATCATGACTTTTTCAGTTATGACGAAGGCGTCTGTATCGGACTAAACATTAGCAACGGCGTCATCTCTATGCCAGCAGGTAGCGGAAGATCGACATTTGCTATTACCCAAGATAAAACGGCATCGGTCTTTTTTCCCGTTCCAGAGTGCAAAGCAATTTCGGCATCGGGTGACGAAGTGACAATCGACCATTTCAACTGGGGCGCAGAAACAATCCGCAACGGAGATTGCGTCCTGTTCACAAATATGAACTCGCTCAATCTGGATGCCGAGGGAAGATACATAAAAATACGCCCCCGATCCAATTGGATCGTGAATGGGACTCCCACGGTATGCGATGTACTCGAAGTCTCGGATTTACCCCTACAAACTTCCGACACCGATTTTGTTCTATACCTCCGTAATACAAAACTGAATTCACTCCCCGATATAAAAGTGGGCGAAGGAATAACCATCTCGCAAAAATTAGTTGCCGGAAAATTCGGAACACCACCAGACAATATCTTACAAGCATTCCACGGATACCCCAGCATAGCCTATGAAGGAAAACTCCACGACGGAGAATATAATGACTTTGAAAACGGACGGGAATATGAAACTTCTTGTCGCACAATGGCAGGCATGTCACAAGATGGAAAAACCGTCTATTTCGTAGCTACGGAATTATCGGAAAATAGTACCGGTATCAACTGTATCGACATCGCTAATTGGATGCTGGCTCATGGAGCTTGGAATGTAGTCAATTTCGATAGCGGTGGCTCCACCGCCATTGTCGTCGACCACACCATGCTGAACCTTCCGGGAAGAGGATCTTTACGCCCGGTTATGGACGGAGTTCTCCTTGTTTCAACTGCTCCCGAAGACAATGGCGTGGCCCATTATTCATTCTCAAAAACACAATTAAATGTACCGATAATTTCCCTTGCACCCCTCACCTTAATTTCTCAAAATAAATACAAAGATGTGATCGAACGCAACGTAGAAGTAGAAGGTTTCGCATTCCGATGTGAACCGGCCGAATTGGGTTGGGTGGACAAAGGAGCTGTTTTCCACGCCGGAGAAACGGTCATGTCTGGCAAAATTATAGCCGAGAAAAACGGAATCACGGCCGAACTTCCCGTTTCGACCCGTCCGGTACAAGACATACATATAGCAGCCGATGAAATTCTCATAGACAGTGTACGTCCCTACCGAATCAATTTAGAAGGAAACATCAACGGTCAAGTATATACGCTCGACCCGGCCGCTTTCGCATGGACCTCGTCCAATCCATCTTGCTGCCGTATAGAAAACGGTATCTTAAAAGGAATAGAAAACGGAGAAACGTCGCTCGTCGGGACACTCGACACAATTACCGTCGGCTTAAAGGTTATCGTCGAAGTAACTCCGGAGACTCTTGTACACGAAAATTTCTCCGATCTATCAGACTTTCCTCTATTCTCGACCGTATCTAACACGCTCTCAATTTCTCACGAAGAATTACCGACCGGCTGGCCAAATGGAGCCGTATTGCAGTTCGATCAAAAAACAGGAAGAAACCCTTATGTAGAAATGGGTAAAAGTTATCGTCTATATAGTTTACCCGACTCAATCTCCCTACAACTGAATTTGTCGAAAGAAGCACTGGCAGCCATCAAACATATCCGTTTTGATTTCACGCATAAAAACGGAAAGAGCTACTGGCAACCCGAATATATTCCATCGGACACGGGCGATCAAACCATCGCATGGGCTTTCTCCAAAAACGGCATAGCTTTTCCCACTGAGGATTTTCCTCTCACATTAGATAGAATACGGTTCGTGCTAAATCCGGGCAGCCGTTCTGAAATCACGATTCCCCTGCGGGAACTCAAAGCCTACTATCCAGTCAAAGCAAGTTCCGCGATAAATAATGTACATATTGAGAATAATTTTGCATGGATCACTGCCGAAGGAGAACTTCGCCTCCACTATAATTTGCAACAAACCGGTAGTGCCGATATTTCTATTTGGACCACCGCAGGACAGCAAATTTCCGAATATATCTCCAACCGAGAACTTCCGGGAACTTATACCTATAATATCCCAGACCGATTCCTTTCTCCCGGAATATATATATTGACAATCCGAGCAAACGGAAAAAACCAAAGTCTAAAATTCAGGGTAAAATAAGATTGTTTTTTATCGATAAGGGATATTTCCATTGGAAATATCCCTTATCATTTATCTCAATGAAATAAAATTTTAACTCATAACAAATCTACTCACAAACGAGAAACAGGCTCAAAATCAATAATAAAGAAACTTTCCCCTTTAAACAATAAACCACAACAGCAAATTTAGAACGGGTTATTGGGCTCGGCAAAATCGTAAAATGTTCCATAATTACCACGACGAGGAGCCCCCGGCATATCCGGATAAAAATTAGGACATTCCTCCACCTTAGCCTTCAATTTAGCATAAATGGTCTTAATTTCGTTACTACACGTATCTATATCAATAGGATGCTCTTCCATAAAATCTGTTTTTGTATTATAGAACCGGCCATCCCAATAATATTTCCACTCAGTGGTGCGTGCAGCACGAGACGCATAAGGAGCCGCAGCCACAGGCCATAATGGATTATAGTGCATCAAAGAAATTTCCTTTTCAAGAGGTTTTTCTCCAACGATTTCCGGGAAAAGACTCACCCCATCTAAACCATATTCTTCTGGTACTGCTATACGCATGGCATCGGCAAAAGTCAGGAAAAAATCAGTAAAATCGACCAATCGCTGGCTTTCCCTCGGCTCTAATTTATCTCCCCAGCATATAATCAACGGGACAGAAGTACCTATACCCCGAGGGTCTCCTTTACCGCCTCGACGCAAAGTACCATCGGCCATTTGTGAAACAATACGCGTAGAAGTCCCATTATCGGACGTAAAGATAAATATCGTATTTTCCCATTGTCCATTACGTTTCAACCGATCGATCATGCGCCCCACTTTCTTATCAAGATAAGCTACCATATCTTTGAAATTAGCCGTATCTTTCTGAAAACGACCTGCAAAATCCAAATCCCAACTCTCTGAATCGGGGGTAGGCGTGTGCGGCGTATGTACTAAGGGAGTAGAGTAATAAAGCAAAAATGGTTTATCTGAATCTTTCTGTTTATCCAAAAATTCAAAAGCGGCCGATTCGAAACCATCAGGGCCATAAATCGAATACTCATAATGACCGTGATTATCCATCATACAATTGGCATAACGATCTGTACCAGTCGGACCATTGAATTCTTTATATACTTCAAGTTGAAACAAACACCACTCGTCCCACCCCAACCGGGTCGGCATCTCACGTGAACTCCCCAACTGCCATTTACCAAACATACCAGTCGTATAACCAGCCTGCTGTGCCAACTGCGAGAAAGTAGGCTCATCGTCGTTCATATAGCCAAAACAAACATAATTTTTATCGTTATACAATCCAGTCATAAGCTGTACACGAGAAGGAGAACTAAGAGGTTGGGCATGCATATTCGGGAAAAACAACGACTTTTCAGCCAAAGAATCGATAATGTGTGTATCATACGACACACCACCCATACAGCCGAAACACTCGGCCCCGATATCATCTGCTAAAAACAAAACGATATTGGGACGTACCCCATTTTCAATCGAACCATTTTTGTCAGTACAACCACTACCGACAAGTGAAAGCATCGAAAGCCCTGTGATTTGAAGTTTTCTTGAATTGATCATAATAGTTTTGATATAAGATTAAGATTTCCACAAAGATAAAGTTTTTTTTACACTTCATCGTTTACACTAAAAATATCTTATCCTCATACACATCTATTTATCCCTCCCGAGATAATCGATAACAAAACCGGTGATGCTCGAAACAAATATCGAGAATTCCAAATCGTACAAACCGAGCAATATACTCTATCGCCAACCGATAAGAAATATGAGCCAACCGGCTATATTTACTAACTGTTATTTCTTGATGTTCCGCCAAATAATCAAGTAACAATTGTTCTCGTTCGGTATATTTCACAAGAGTTCCCTGAGCGCTGTTTTTCTGTCGCCACACAGCCAAATGCACAGGTGTTGCCAATATATTCTCGTCGGCAATACGCACATAAGCTAAATACTTTCCGGTTTCGTCCTGCACTTGCACGGGCTTTTGTTCGGCTTTCGGAATCTCTGCAACAAGCACCGTTTTACCGTCCACTTCATAAGTCTGCACACTTATCTCCACATTAGGCCGGCAATAAAGTTTGGCAGCAGCCTCTATCATATAAATCTCTTCTTCCGAACGCACCCCGGCTATTCGACCGTTGTCCTTCACACCTATCAATAAACGTCCTCCGTCCGTATTGGAAAAAGCAGACAAGGAACGGGCTATTTTTCGAGCATCGGAAATCTCGAATTTAAAATCCTGCTGCTGGTGTTCTCCTTCTGCGATAAGTTGTTGTAAATACACCTTGTCGGAATTCGGTCTCATGGTTTACTCTATTTTTTCATTAACTGTTGCAACCGATAACGAAATCGTAGCCAAAATAGAAATCCGGCCGTAAACAGCCCCGCAGGAAATGCGACCCACACGCCTACGACACCTCCGCCCCATGTAAACCCACACAAATAGCCCACAGGTAAAGCAACTATAAAATACGAGAAAAAGGCAATCCACATCATGGGCTTGACATCGGTCGTTCCTCGCAAAGCATTGGCAAAAGTAATCTGCAAAGCATCTCCGAACTGATAAACAATCAGCGAAAATATCAACGAAGAAACAACTATCATAACTTCATGGTCTTCTGTAAAGCTATATATAATGGGAGTCCTCACCAAATAGAAGAATAGACTGGCAACAATGGCAAGCGATAAAATAATTCCCATTCCCGAATTTACAGCTCTACGCAAATTGGGGAAATCCTTCTGCCCCATAAAATGGCTGACCCGCACAGCCAAAGCAGCACCCATACCATAATATACCATAAACCCGATAGTACTGACCGAAATCATTATTTGATGGGCCGCCAACGGAATGCTGCCCAGCCACCCTACCATAATAGCACTCAACGAAAAGGCCGCAGTTTCCATACCCATTTGCAAAGCGATAGGCCACCCCAAAGCATTGAGTTGTATAAAATCATTACGATTGAATCGAGAGCGTAAAATCGCCTCCCTATATACTTTATACCGTCGCGCAACAGCAACGACCCCGATAAAGCCCAACAGCATAACAATACGCGAGACCAATGTACTCACACCCGCCCCGAACAAGCCCCATTCGGGGAATCCGAAACTTCCGTAAATCAACAAATAATTCCCGAAAATATTCAATGCGTTTCCACCCAATAAAATCCACATCGGTGTACGAGTATCGGTCAACCCTTCCGCAAACTGCCGGAAGCCGTTAAACAGCATGATAAACAATAAAGAAATCAGTTGCAAAACAAAATACGGACGTATGTGAGGCAACAATTCCTCTGGCTGTCCCAACTTATCGACAAAGCAATAGACCGTATACATTACAGCAGTCAACAATACTGCAACCGATGCATTAGCAGCCAAAGCATTACGAAATACTCGTCCTATCCCTTGTGTGTTTCCCCCACCCTGCAACATACCGATTAGAGGAGTCAATCCATAAGAAAAACCGGTCGCAAAGATGATTGCCAGATTGAATACATTATTCACGAACGCAGCCGCAGCCAACTCCTCCGTACTATGATGCCCGATCATTATCGTATCGGCCAAACCCAATATAATCATACCCAACTGTCCTACGACAATCGGTAAACCTAGTCTTAGCAAAGAACTAACCTGCTGTTTATAAGGGAGTAATTGCATTGAGCTCATATCATACAATCTTACAAAAATTAAATGAAGTGCAAAGATAATGCAAGGCAAGAGAAAGACAAAGTGAACTTGTTTACTTTTCTTTCTCTTGCCTTGCATTGCCAATCTTGGACTTTTGTCAATCGCTCATGTAAATCGAATACAGAAACAACTTCTATTCATTTCTCAGAATGAAAATCGGTATCTATCCGACAAATAGATAGATACCGATTGATAGAAAGTTGTCATAACTGGATTATGCTTAACTGACTTGAATACCGACTTTCCGGTTCAAAGTCCCCTACAAACTCACTTTATAACAATGATCATTTATATATACAAGGTAAAATCCGTGTATCGGTAAATCCAGTTCATGTTTGCCTATTGTAATTTGTCTACTAAGTATCAACTTACCCTCGATAGTATATATTCGGACAAGAGCATCTCGGGCAACCCCTACATATAAGATTCCGTTATGAGCATAAACTTTATCAGAGTCTATACCATCAACATTTTCGATGGAGGAAGAGAGTCGTACGATTTGAGGTTCTGAATACTCCGAATATACGTTGGGTCCCCAAATTCCTTCTTCATCTAACGAATAGGACCAAGAAGCTACAGAATAAAGATATTCATCGCTTTCAGAACCCGTAAGGTCGGTAAAGGTGTACGAGGTGTTATCGATACCTTCCACTTCGAACGATGCCAATGCAGAAGTATAACTCTCTCCGGCTCTTAGAATTTGCTTTACGAAAATATCATCGATAAACATTTTATCCGTTCCCGAGAAAGTAACGGTAAAATGAGTTTGAGCCGACCCATTAGTAAAATCTACGGAAAAAGAATGCTCTCCCACGGTTTTCATCAGATACTCGCGATGTTCTTTTTCACCTTCACAATAACTATCCACATAGACAGTATCGCCAGCATGAATCGCATACACATTCAGTTGCACCGTGTATTTGCCATCGTTACGAGACAAATCAAATTCGGGAGACGTGATTTTTCCTTCCTCAAAATCACGGTAGTAATTATCGATACCTATCATTCCTTTAACCGTACAACCCATATTGACACCCCAACCGGGCACTTTGCTATATTTATTAAGGTCATAATCATAAAAGTAACCGGGCCATTCAAATGTTCCCTCCGTGATCGTTTCTAAATCCTCGTGCACCAGCGTGTATTCTTCATCGGATCGGGCTGTATGTTTCAAAAAGTGGCGCACGGCATATCCCATTGCACGCTCAACAGGATACCATCGAGCAGTATATCCTGTATCGGTTATATCGGTCGGATCGGCTAATTCGGGCACTGGCATAGTACGAATGGGGACATACACTTGTACCTCGTTCGATTCAACAGAAGTGTATTTGTCATTCTTGGCTTTTACCGTGAAGAAATAAGTTTTTCCTTTTTCCATACCGGTAACTTGACATTCACATTCCGTCGTTTCGATATTCTCTGCAATATATACACGGTGTGTTTTCTCTTCATCGGCATAATAATAAGCAGACGTAAGATAAGAGGTTGCCGACCACACGGCATCCCATCGAGCGGTAAAATGCTCGAATGTTACATCTTTGGGTGAGATCGCGTGGGGTGAGCAAATATCGTACACGTCTTGTATGATTTCAATATCGTCTATCAGCCACGAATCGTTGTATGCCCCGATTTGTACATAGGCCAAGCGACTCCCCATACCGAAATTGTGCTGAAAAGGGACTTCGATCGTTTGCCATTGGTCGGTGATGGTGCATTTCTCACTCGTATAGTAGTTGTTACTGTATTGATCTTGCAAATAAAGGATAAGCGAGTCCTTCGTTTGGGCAATCGAACGTGCTCGGAATCGCAGTATGAAGTTACCATCGTCCAAACGCACATCGGTATACGGCGTTTGAATCCACCCCTGTGTCTCCCCATATGTATAGTCATCATAAGAGAGTACAGCGCAAACTCCTCCGGCTTGATGAATACCTCGTCCTTTCCACTGTATGCCGTGCGTGAACTCCATAGGAATCATTGCATTTCCTGTCGAAAGTTCACTCTCGGCAGGCGTGGATTCGGTTCCTTCGGTAAAAGCCGAAAAATCTTCCGATAAAATAGCGAGTTGCTCGCCACGAGCAGCATAAGCCGAAACAATGTTGACACCTAAGAAGATAGTCAAACAGATTGATGTAATTTTTTTCATAAGCAATAATATGATTTTATAATTAGGAAGTGTTCTCTATAATAATGAAGAAATAAGTTTTAAACAAAAGTAACGCCGATAATTCTTTATTAAAAATAATCGACGTTACAATTAAGCCATTATATTGTATTGATAATCAGACATTTTCAAATAGAATATTACAAACAATATTTGTTAAACACTAACTATCAACAATTTACACATCAAATAGTTCCTACCGATATTTTTACATTAATTTACTTTTAATCCGACTTTTCTGAGTACGGATAGCATTTAGACTTACTCCTTTGCAAACAGCACATTCTTTGGTATTAAGTCCGCACTTGACCAAACAACATAAAACCGCCTCATCTTGCGTTAATTTAGTATGTTTTTTCAAAGCATCGATATATTCATTAAAAGCTTTGTGTATAGACTGCGAGACCATCTGTCGTTCATCAATACTCAATACCGATTCCGATTTCGCCTCGATCATCGATTTCATATTTTTGTATGCTTTGGTTCGCATGAAAGATAAAGCACATACATCACCCTTTTTATCGATGAGTGATTGTAGTTCTTTTCGCTCGTTATCGACCTGCCGGGCGACGACATTCGATTCGCCCATATTCCCCTTTATATTACCCTCATCGCACTCGTGAGCTGTTTCTATCTTTTGACGCAACGCCTCCACCTGAGCTTTCCACGCTTTATCTCTTGACCTTCTTTTTTGAATATACAGAAATAAGATAAGCAAAGCTCCAATAATAACTACGGCAATCCAACGATAATATCGAGTTTTCTCGGTATAAAGAATCTGCTCCAAATCATATTGATATTCTGTCTCTCCCATTGACTCGGTACGATTAATTTTTTCAATAGAATCATTAGCAAGATTCAATAAATTTACACATTCTTCATAGAGCGCACCGTTTTTTGTTTCGAGAGCAACTTCGCAAAGCTGCTTATAGCTATTGGCCCTTGTATAAATATTGGGGCTTAAACTTCCTTGCCGGCTATAATGATATGCAGAATCATACTGTCCAGATAATAAAAACATCTTACCTATGGCAGAATACGTTCGATATATCAAAGTACTATCCTTAGACAGAGAAATAGCTCTATACGCGTGCTTTGTAGCCTGTTCAAGATCTTTGAGTTCTCCGTAAACGACCGACAGATTGTTATGAGCGGCTGTCATTTCCAAAGTATCCGAAGCAGCTTCCGATAACGACAAAGCTTCTTTAATGTATCCGAGTGCACTGTCGGGACTGTTCTTATACAGATAATCTTTCCCTACTTCCCGTAAAGCTCGAGCCGTATATTTCGTCGAATCGTTCGCCATACATTCTTTTAAGGCGATAGTATGCTCTTCTAATGCTCTATTGTACAGATGATGCGTACGCAGTAAGTTTCCGAGACGCAAATGCAACGCAACCGATAGATCCGAATTCGGGCTAGTAAGGCTCAATGCCCGACGATATAAATATGCAGCCGAATCGGGTTGAAAAGATTCTATTTCAATCCCATAGTCATATAAGCGTATTGCCTTTTCTTGATATCGATCACTGTGGCAAGCAAAAAAACAAAACAAAATGACAATATAACATATACGGGAATTCATGAGTGCAACTGCTTGGTATAAGTAACAACAACGAAAATCTTAGCAAAGATAATTTTATCGGCCGGGAAAATTATAAAATGTGAATTAAAAACAGCAAAAAAGTACAATTTATACAAATAGGTAAAAAGGTGACAATAAATACCCCAGCAAACCTAAGGTACAAATCGACTATGCCCGAACTCTCCTCGACAAACGAAAACCACCATCTATCCAGCCGGATAAAATAACAAAAAAAGAGAGAGCCCGATTTTTACACGATAAGCTCTCTCCTTCAATTTCTATTTCATCAATTCTTTCAGAACAATTTCTCTGGGTATTCACCGGCAGCAATCAACGCATGAATTTTGTCGACAACCGACTGCCTGTCGGCAGCATAAGTTACCCCGAACCATTTCGACGGAGTATCGAGAACCGTTACAGAGGCCTTACCAGTTTGAATCAAATCATTTACCAATAAAGGTATAAAATACTCAGCTTTAATATTATCTGCATTCTCTTTCAAGAACTTAACGAAATACTCTTCGGAATATTTGAAATAATCGGGTGTGAATCCCCACATATTCATCGAAACAGGTGCATTGTCATCGATAGCAGTCCAAATATCCCCTTCTTTAAACATCACCTTGCCGTCGCGACGTTCTATCTGAGTACGTTCTACAACCGATGTAAGATGTTTCTCGGCATTGGTCTCGCACACGCCACGAGCAACAGAACCGCTCTCAGACAGCGTATTTCCCACACGATAACCCACCATACAATACTCGTTTTTCTTTCCTTCCAGACCTTTCAAATAATCGGCCAAAATAGCAAAACTTTCGCGACCGTAGAAATCATCGGCATTAATAACGGCAAATGGCTCTTTAATTACATCTTTACCCATCAACACGGCATGATTAGTTCCCCACGGTTTAGTACGTCCCTCGGGACACGTGAAGCCCTCCGGCAAATCGTCGATAGATTGGAATACCAATTCACAAGGAATATGACCTTCATATTTAGAAAGAATCTTATCCTTGAAATCTTGCTCGAAATCCTTACGAATTACGAAAACGACTTTACCGAATCCTCCGCGTAAAGCATCGAAAATCGAATAGTCCATAATCGTTTCACCGTTAGGACCAAGACCGTCGAGCTGTTTCAGTCCTCCATAACGACTACCCATACCGGCAGCCAATACAAAAAGAGTTGGTTTCATAGCAGTTACTTATTTTTAGTTTTCCATGAATTGCAAAAGTAATTATTTTTTATGATAAAAATCAGCAATACACCTTCAACTTTCACCCAAGTGTTCCTAAAACAAATATTATCTACCTGTTAAACCCCAACGCTCAATAAAGAGAATCCATTTTGTTCACGAGAATAATGTTAAAAATGGAACGATAGGTCGAAAAAAATTCCTTTTTACTTTCTGATTTGAAAAAAAACATCTTTATTTGCAACGAATAATAATTATCGAATCACTCTAAATAAAGATTGCCTATCGACAAAACATTACGCTTGAATCAAAAAAAAGAGAGGTAGTAATGAACGATTTATTCGATCGCACCGACGAAGAACTGGTTGCGTTGTATGCCGAAGGTAATAATGGAGCTTTTGATGTTTTGCTTAAACGACATCAGGTCCGTACTTTCAACTACATTTATTATATTGTAAAAGACAAAGAATTGGCGAATGACATCTTTCAGGAAACTTTTGTCAAGGCTATCATGACTATCAAGCAAGGACGCTATACCGAAAACGGTAAGTTCCCTGCATGGATTTCCCGAATCGCCCATAATCTCATTATCGATTTTTTCCGACAGGAAAAAGCCGATAATTATGTTATCACCGATAATGAAAACATGGATATCTTTAATCGCAAAGAATTGAGCGAAGGAACCGTCGAAGATACAATTGTACAAAACCAGATCGAAGCCGATGTTCGCAAACTTATCAAGGCCCTTCCACACAGCCAGAGGGAAGTACTTGTCATGCGTTATTACAAAAACATGAGCTTCAAAGAAATTGCAGACCATACCAAAGTCAGTATTAACACAGCCTTAGGGCGGATGCGCTATGCCATTCTCAACCTGAGAAAAATGGCCGAGGAAAACAACATCGTACTGACATTATAAAAAAACAAGCAGGTACAGATAATAATTACAAGGCTACCGACGTTTATAATACATAAACATCAATTTTTATTAGCCTATGAAAAAAATCTCTACCTCTAAAAACACAACGAGAGTACAAAACGCAAAAGTATTACAACCAACGGCCTCGACAATCGATTTTATTAGGCAATTTGCCAGAGTATATTCATTCGATTCCCGATTGCCGGCCTCGTTAGGAGGATTGGTAAATAACTAAAAAGAAAAGGGGAGCAGATAATCTGCTCCCCTTTTCTTTTCTACTCTATTAACCTCAGTAAGAAAACTTTCCCGTAACCACTCCTTTTTTCTCCTCTTTTCTTTCTTTATATAATACTATAATTTTTTATAAAAAAAAGAATGTAAGTTTTCTTTTTTATCTTATAATATTAGTATATTAGCACTGCGATTTTCTTTATTTCTCATTACTCATAAAGCCCTAAACAACTGAATATCATGTAACAAAAACCATATTTAACACGATTATTGTCTCCATACTATTTTTCAGACAAGCTATACATTTTATTTTAATTTAAAGTTGAATGACATTAGTTACTCAAGAAGATAGTGATTTCACAAACATTTTTAGAAGTTCTAAAAATGGATTTATCCAGTTTGCATATTCCTATCTTGGGAACATGCAAGACGCAGAAGACGTAGTCATGGAGTCCTATATCCAATATTGGGAGAACAAGGACAAAGCGACGTTCCAAACTTCCAATATAAAAGGATACATCTTTACAATTATAAGAAACCGATGTATCGATATTCTGGAAGAGAGAAAATATTTATTACAAAAAAACGACGAGCTCTATAAACACATAATAGGTGAAATAGAACTCAATATATCCTCATTGAAAGGATGCGATCCCTCCGAACTATTCACCAGCGAAATAGAAAATATAGTAAACGATACTATCAAAACACTCCCTAATCGCACCCGTGAAATTTTTTACGAAAGATACCTCGAACAAAAATCCTACAAAACCATTGCCGAAAACTTCGGGATTTCGGTAAAAGGCGTAGAATTCCATGTCACAAAAAGCCTGAATGTCCTAAGAAAAAAATTAAAAGACTATTTATAAAAATTCCGAGCCACGCTGTAACGAAATCCGACTAAAATACCACGAAAACCAACCAACAAACTATAAAAACACAAATCCACACTTCATTTTTCTCAAAAAAATTTTATTTTATTACTAGGGATATACCCTGTTTTTCGGTTTATATAATGTATGGAAAAGAAAACATTATATAGATATTTCGGAAATTGCGCAACCGAAGAGGAGCGCATTCAAGTTTTGGAGTGGACAAAAGCCTCGCCCGAAAACCTCAAAGAGTTCTGTCGTGAACGCAACATATACAATGCCATTTTATTATCGACCGACAATATACAGCGTACCAAATACGACTTCCGCCGCCACTACCGTGCACAACTTCTACGTATCGCCGCCGTTGTCATACTATTGTTGTCGGTAGCATTCGGCAGTTTCTATCTCACGATGGGCGATCGCATCGTTCCCCTCTATTCATTGACCGTACCGGCCGGTAACAGCAATACCCTGCTCCTGCCCGATGGTACAAAAGTATGGCTCAATGCAGGTTCTACGATAAAATACCCCTCGTCGTTCTTGGGAATGCAACGCAATATAGAAATAGAAGGCGAAGCCTATCTCGAAGTCACCCACAACCGTTGGAAACCATTTATCGTAAATACGCCTAACGGAAAAGTTAAAGTGTTGGGAACCAAATTCTACGTGACTTCCACACTCAAAGAAAAAGACTTCATGGTCTCGCTCATCGAGGGTTCTGTAAAAATATCGTCGGGCGAAAAAAGCGCGATGCTCAAACCCGGATACCGGGCACAATTCAAAGACGGCGAGTTCAAGCAATCGGTAATCCGCACCTTCGAAACCGAGCTGTGGAAAGACGGTATCTACTACTTTAAGGACAAATCGTTCGACGAATTGATGGAAGGATTCGAAAAATGTTTCGGTGTAAAAATCAGTATCGACAAAGACATCAAAAGCACCGAGCACTACACCGGTAAGTTCTATCGCTACAATGGCATTCAACATGCGTTGCAGGCTCTTCAACACGATTTCAACTTCGATTTCAAATGGGATAAAGAACTCAATACAATACAAATCACTTCTAAACACAAATAATATCCAAAAGCCTATGAATACATAAAAGCACACCATCTCTTATCTATCATTTTAAAATCAACAATTTATTTATTTCAGTTACAAAACTTTTGAATACCACAAAACACACGTATGTATAGAAAAAGTTTAAAAGCAATTATTGCAGTTTTAGCACTGGCTTACGCATTCGAAGCAAGTGCCGATGCGTATTCACGCATATCCCTATCCGAGGCAAATACTCCGATAGACGAAGTTTTGAAAAAGATCGAGAAAGAAGCTCAGTGTCTGTTTGTTATCAACACCCAAGTGGACACGAAACGCAAAGTAAACCTTAACGTTCAAAATAAGACGGTCAGCGAAATACTCGATATCATGTTCAAAGGGACCGACGTTTCTTACTCGATACAGAACCCCAACATCATGTTGTCGAAAAAAGCCGCATCTGCGCAAGGAAATGTCGCCAGCGCAAGTGCAACGGCTCAAAGTGCCAATACGAAAATTATAACCGGTAACGTTACCGATGCCTCCGGCGAAACACTCATCGGCCTCACCGTAAAGGTTGCGGGAACCAGTGTAGCGACGGCAACCGATATCGATGGTAACTATTCTATCAAAGTGCCGGCAGGAAGCAACGAATTGGAATTTTCCTACATCGGTTACCAAACTATCAAACGCCCCATCAACGGACAAAATAAAATCAATGTAGTGATGCAAGACAACACGAAGTTGCTCGACGAAGTCGTAGTCACGGCTATGGGTATCGCTCGTAAAGAAGAAACCCTTTCCTACTCGACGCAAACCGTCGGAGGCGACGAGCTCACTCGTGCAAAAGAAGCCAACCTCATCAACTCGTTGCAAGGGAAAAGTGCGGGTCTGGTCATCACGCCTAACTCCGGCGGAGCCGGTGGAGCCTCCAAAATCCTTCTACGGGGTAATGCGTCTATGCTGGGTAACAACTCGCCGCTCATCGTAATCGACGGTGTGCCCATGCAAAACAGCGTGGCCGGACAAATGGACATGGACGGCGGCGGTGCTACAATGATGGTCGACGGTTCGAAAGAAAGTAGCGATGCCCTTTCCCAACTCAACCCCGACGACATCGAATCGATTACCGTGCTGAAAGGAGCCAACTCCGCAGCCCTTTACGGTAGTGCCGCCTCTAACGGTGTACTTATGATTACCACCAAAAAAGGTAAGGAAGGACAAATCCGTATCGATGTATCGAGCAGTACGACATTCGAGACTCCTCTGAAACTCCCCAAGTTACAAAACAGATATGGAGCACAAATGTCCGGGTCAGTCGAAAACGGATTCACCATGAACTCTAATAGCTGGGGACAACGCATGAACACTCTCGGTGACGAATATTACGACACCGCAAACTCCCCCTATCACCTCACCCGCAATGCTTACGACATCAGCGACTTCTACCGGGTAGGAACCAACTTCAACAACTCCATCGCATTGAGCGGAGGTACGAAAGTGGCACAAACCTATTTCTCTTATGGAAATACCACAGCCAATGGTATCGTCGAAACCAATAAATTCGAACGGCACAACATCTCGTTGAGGCAAAACTTCTCCTTCTTCAAGGACAAACTAAAAATCGATATTTCGGCGAATTACATCAATCAAAAAACAAAAAACCGTCCCACCGGTGGTACGTTCTTCAACCCCATCTATCAAGTATATACATCACCGCGTAACATCGATATGAATTGGTATCGCAAAAACTATTACGACACCAGTGCAACATGGCAGTCCAATCCATATAGCTACATCGCTTCCGAAATCGGAGCAGACGGGTTACCCATATCGGTGATACAATCGGGCAAGACATCTACCCTTTCCGATGCCAACTATGGCAAACAAGTTTGGTTTACCGATGCCATCAACCTCAATAACCCGTGGTGGTTGCTCAACCGTATGACCAGCGAAGAAGTGATTAACCGCACATTCGGTAGTATTGCTGCCAACTGGCAAATCATCGACGGCCTCAATTTGCAAGCTCGTATCAAATACGATTACAACGAACGCAACGACGAAAACCGACAATACGCCACCACATGGGGTAATGCCGAAATGATCGACCGGGGTCGTCTTATTCTCGACCATACCAAGTCGCAAGACTTCTACGGCGATTTCATGTTAAGCTACAACAAAACATTCAAAGATTTCACCATCGGGGTCAATGCCGGCGGTAGCATGATGAACTCTTCCTACGATCAATGGATGATTACTCCTATTGCCAAATCAGGAGCACCCTATACCGAGGACCTCTCGTGCAACCAATTCGTTCTCTCCGATATTTATCTCAACAGTAGCGAAAACTACGGAGGACTTACTACCAAAAACTGGGAACGAGCCATTTTCGCTACGGCACAAGTTACTTGGCAAGACAAAGTAACGGTCGAGGGTAGTTACCGAGACGACTGGTATCGTGCCTTTACACAGTTCAAAGATATGGATCCCCACTTTGCCTACTATTCGGCAGGTGCATCCGCTCAAATGAACAAGATACTTGTTTTGCCCGAACAAATCAACGAATTGAAACTACGGGCTTCGTACTCTGAGGTGGGTAACTCTATTCCTAATAACCTATTCCTCGCATCGGCAAAACGTAATCCGGCGACAGGAGCCTACATCAGCAGTGCGATCATTAACTTCAAAAATCCCAAACCCGAAACCACACAATCGTTCGAAGCTGGTTTCGACATCAGTTTGCTCGATCGCTCCATCTCGTTGCAAGCCACCTACTACAACGCCATCATGAAAAACCAATTCATGAAATACGAAGGTGCTGCCGGCAAGGAAATATATATCAACGGTGGTAAGGTACGTAATCAAGGTATCGAGTTAACCGCATCCTATATCTTCGCTCCCAACAACAATTTCAGTTGGATTACCAACTTCAATTACGCCTACAACGACAACAAAATCCTCACGGTGGCCCGTAAGCAAAATGGACAAAAATATACCCACGAAATCGATATGGGTAACCTCAGCGGTCTGAAAATCAAATTCGAAGAAGGCGGTTCTTATGGCGACCTCTATGCCGTCGACTTTATGAGAGACGAAATAACCGGAGAAATCGTTGTCGACCCTCAAACCGGAGCTCCATTCAAACTCAATGGACAAGCCAACGAATACCTCGGCAACATGAATGCCAAGCACACCCTCGGTTGGTCCAACACCTTCAATTACAAAGACTTCTCCTTCTATTTCCTTATCGATGGAAAAATTGGCGGTAAAGTCATCTCCTTCACCGAGGCATACCTCGACTATTTCGGCACATCGCAACGTACGGCCGATGCACGGGACTACGCCGTTGCCAACAACCTCTATTGGACCTCCGAGGACGGTGTTGTCACCAAGCCCGGCATGTATATCCCGGGAACAAACCAAGTCGTTCCGGTCGACCAATATTATCAGACCATCGGCGGTGGATCACCCGTAGGACGCAACTACGTATATGATGCTACGAACTTCCGTCTTCGTGAGATTTCATTGGCATATACGTTCCGCAATCTCTTCGGACAAAGCAAGAACCTCACGGTATCGGCCAATGCCCGTAACTTGTTCTTCTTGTACATCGATGCACCCATTGACCCCGATACTTCGTTGAGTACGCAAAATGCTCTGGGTAACGTAGATATTTTCAGTATGCCTACTACCCGTTCTTTCGGTATTTCACTTAAAGCATCATTCTAACGAAACATAACATCATGAAAACAACAGTATATTTATCAGCATTCGTTTTTGCCGCGGCAATCTCCTTAATCGGTTGCGGCGACCCTCTGCTCGACGATCTGAACTCCAACATCGAAGTCGGTTCGGGCGACCTCTCTATTGCCGAGAACTATGAACAGGCAGCCGGTATGTTCCTGACGGCACAGCAAAAAATGCACGATGTCGGAGCATCGAACGGTGCACACGTCTATCAAGTACAATTCAACATTCACATCGACAATTATTCGGGATACATGGCCGGAACACAAAATTTTAGCGGGAACCTGCCCTCTACCTACCGGTATTTTGCGCAATACTGCGATGGTCCCAAAGCCAGTTTTTTCAACGTAGCACAAGCAGCCTTACCTGTAATGCGCTCGGCTGCCGACCTCAATCTGCGAGAAATCGGAGCCATGTGCAACATCATGTATTGTTTCTCTGCATTGGAACTTTCCGATGTGTACGGACCTTTCCCGTGGACCGATTATAAAAACGATGTGCAGGAACCTCCCGTAACCTACGAACCGATGGATCAAATCTACGACTCCCTGTTCGTCAATCTTAAAGATGCGGGGAAAATATTGAAAGAGTTTACCTCTACTTCCGAAGAACATCAAGATACCATTAATCAGATTCTGGCTCAATACGACAAAATCTGCGGCGATGTAAAAACATGGGAACAATTCTCCAATTCCATTCGTCTGCGCATGGCCATGCGTATGTCCAACGTCAATCCCGATAGAGCTAAAACCGAAGCGCAATCGGCTATCGACGACGGACTTATCGAAAAAAGCATCGAGTACAACACGATGGTTAATAACGGAACCAATCACCCGTTGGCATTTATCTCCATTCTTTGGAACGACACACGTATAAACGCTTCGCTCGAAAACATCATGAAGCGACTCAAAGTACCTTTCATGGATAAAATTTTTGAAAAAAATAGCGATGCCATACGCGACGAAAACGGAGAAACGACGTGGCAAGCACAACAAGACATTGTGGGAGTCCGCACGGGAATCCAACTCACACCTCGGGACGATAATAACCAATACACCAAATTTTCAGGTGTCACAAGTGCTTTCGCAAATTTCCCGCTCGCCATTTTCAAACTCTCCGAGCGTTACTTTCTGCAAGCCGAGGCAGCCCTTCGATGGAATATCGGCGGATCGGTCAATACAAACTATCTGAGAGGTGTTGCTGCCATGTTCGACGATTACGACATCGCACAAACCGAACCCGACTTCCAAACCTATTGGAATCAAGAATCGGCAGATACTTCTATCGACTACGTGGATCCGCACAACTCACGCAACAACACCAAAGGTCTGGTTACCGTAGGAGTAAAAATCAACAACAGCGACGACAATAAAGTAAAGCTCGAAAAAATCATCACCCAAAAATGGCTCGCTCAGTTCCCTATGGGACTTGAAGCATGGAACGACTTGCGCCGTACCGGTTATCCTCGCATATTCCCCGTCAACGATATCGGAGACGGCTCGTTGGGAAAAGGTCGTATGATTCGCCGTATTCCGTGGAACATGACCGATGCGGCAGCCGCCCAAGATGTCAATACGTCGGGGATCCAAGCCCTCGGAGGAAGTAACCTGATGCGTACTACCCTTTGGTGGGACGTAGAAGACCCTGCCGGATTGGGCGACAATCGTCGTTGGGAAACCGAAGTTTCTAACTAAAAATTTAATCGGAGAGAGCGTATAGAAACGTACACTCTCTCCCCTAAAATAAAAAACAACTTTTTTGAGATCCTATTATTAACTTAAAAACAAAAAACATGAAAACACCGAAATTAGTATTATCGGTATTGGCTTGTTCGGTAGTTGTGGGAAACTATGCACAAAACATTCCTACCCACGCTCCCTATGTAGAACTCTTACCGACCAAAGAAATTTCTATCGCCGGAGGTGATAAAAAAACAGTCTATCTCGATTTTTATGACTATTTTGAATCTTGGGAACCGGGAGTCCCCCTTTCCGAAGACGAGAACTTCTACATCGCCCGTGTCCCCATGAAAAAACGTTTCGTGAACACGGCAACACAGGTAGATCCCACCATGACGCAAGACCGCAAATTCAGTATGTGGACGCCGATGGGTATATCCGACACTTACTGGCAATCGCTACCGCGATATGTATTCGACGGCGATAATTTCAGTATGTGGTCCTACGTGGATTCGCAAGGCGGCTGGTCTCTCCCGTGGGTACGTGTACCGGGTGCATACAGCGACGTTACTCACCGTAACGGTGTAGCCAATAGCGGCGGTCTCATCTTCTTCGACTCTTGGGGAGGCGATAACACCAGCCCAACAGCTAATGTAAATATGCTGGTGAAAAAAGAAGGCGGAAAATTCAAATACGTAGAAAAATTCGTAAAATTCCTTCGCTATTATGGTCTCGATGGTGTCGGTATCAACCCCGAAGGTCCGGTTCCCCAAGCCTCTGCTTTGCAAGACTTCTTCTCCCAATGTCGGGAATATGCAGAATCGATCGGTTGGCAATTCCACGTATATTGGTATGGAGTAGGTTCTAACGGAGGATCTATGGATTTAGGTTCCTCTTTCGGTAGTAGCAAACAAGATTGGTTGTGGAAAAACAACAAACAAGTAGTCGACATGTATATGCTCAACTACGATTGGGGATATTCTGCAAGCAGTTCGGCTAGCTACGCCGAACAAATCGGAGCCAATCCCTACACCCTTTATGCCGGTTACGACATTCAAGGAAACTGGTTGGCAAGAGGTCCGTGGTCTACGTTGAAAAACACCAAAATGTCTATCGCATTTTGGGGAAACCACACCACCAATATGATTTACCAGAACTCTTCCGAATTCGGTTCGGGTGACGAAGCTGTACAAGCCTGTTACCTCGAAAAGCAAGAGCAAGTATTCTCCGGCGGTAACCGAAACCCGGCAAAACGCCCGGCTATTAAAGACGGAATTTCCAGTTCCAGCGAAGCGGCTATGAACAACTTTCACGGTATAGCAGAATACCTGCCCGCCCGAAGCGTACTGCAAGAGTTGCCTTTCGTAACCCGTTTCGGACTCGGTAACGGAAAAACCTTCCGTAACGAAGGAAAAGTAACCTTCGGGAACAAATGGTTCAACGTAGGTGTACAGGACTACCTGCCCACATGGCGCTGGTGGATTACAGACGACAGCAATAACGTACCCGAAGACGGTATCGAATGCGGATTCACTTACGAAGATGCTTGGTATGCCGGTTCGGCCCTACACATGAGCGGAGCTACGAAAGTATCCAACGTTCGTCTCTTCAAGACCAACTTCGACGTTTCTGAAACCGACGACGTATCGATGACTTTCAAATTAAATAGCGGCGAAGATACGCACATGAAACTCTTCTGGTCGTTCGTAGGGTCGGAATCTACATTGCACTCTTGCGACATTACCGGAGCCAAAGAAGGACAATGGACAACCTTCTCCAAGAAAGCCTCTGAAATCGGTATGAACGGAAATGTAGCCCTCATCGGTCTCAAATTCGAAAATACCCCGACAAACTACGATGTATTCATCGGCGAAATGGCTATTGTTCCAGCAAAGACTTTTGCACCGATCAAACCAGTCATCACTACCGAAGAAAGCAAAATCTTGAAAAAACGTACTTATAACTCGATCGATTTCAAATTTAGCTGGGATTGCGAATCCTCCAAAAACGATTCCGATCCCTCCATACCCGTTTATAACGAAGATGTAGATACTTGGTACTTCGAAGTTTACGTACAAGCAAAAGACGGAGAGCCCGTTCTTTGCGGAACGACTTCTTCTTGGGCACACTACGTAGTAGGCGCTCCGGTATCGGCCAACAATGAAATCTCGGATTACCGAATCGGTGTTTGTGCCGTAGCTCCCGACGGAAAAACGAAGAGCGAAACGACATGGACCAGTTATCTGACTACCGACCTCACACTCGTCGACGGTATCGAATGTAACAAAGCGGTAATCAAAGCCGGCGAGGAATTTACCCTCTCGTTGATCGACCCCAACCAAGAAGAACCTTTCTCTTGGGAAATCTTTAACGCAACCACCGGCGGTAATGCCGTATTCACCCAAGATGGCGGTCGTTCGATAACCACTTCACTGTCAGAAGAAGGTTATTACGATGTAAAACTCACCAAAGTAGATTTGAGTGTACTCTCTTATCGCGGCTATGTACAAATTTCTCCCGAAAGCACAGGTGCAATTCCTTCGATTACCGATTTCACAGCATCCGACACCAACGTAACCCTCGAAGACGGTACTGCCGAAGTAACACTCAGCTACACCGGCAAAAAGAACGAAGGTACGGTTTCTCGTGGTTTGCAGGTAGACGACCCCTATATGTTCCGTATTCCATCGGATTTCTTGCCGATGAATCAAAATCAATATTCAATCTGTCTTTGGATAAAACCCGAAAAATTCACGTTCGCTAAATTCGGTATGGGATTGATCGAGCAACGCAATATGGATATCCACTGGCCCGATAATAATTGGGGAGCCCTTTGGGTAGACGTATGGCCTGAGACATTCAACAACGGAGGACAACGCATTTTGGATAACAATATCATTTCTTATACTATGTGGGGAAATGAATCGCAATACTATTTCAACGGAAACAACAACAAACACGAAATTCCCAACTTGGCTTGTTGTACAGACGGTAACCGTACCGGAACCGAATCTTATAGTTTATCCGAAGGTCAATGGGCACACGTCCTCATTTCATTCGACGGCAGCAAACAAAGAATCTATTTCAATGGTAAGAAAGTAGGAGAAGGTAATGCTTCAAAATACAATTACAACGATAATAACGGTGGAACTGGAAACGTTAAAGCTGCAAACATCTACATCGGTGGTTCTCGCGTTTACTATGCCGGATTTTCCGGTGTCATCGACGATGTACAAGTTTGGCACAAGGCATTGAGCGATACCGAAGTAATAGAAGCCATGAAAGGTTACGACGGTAAAGAAATCCCCTCTGACCTGAAAGGTTACTGGACGTTCGAATCGGACAACTACAACGAAGGCGAAAAAGTGTTTGAAAACAAAGGTACTTTGGTTACCGACAACAAGGCTGCCTATATCGAAGTGAAAGGTGCAGGCGGTGAAAACACCTCTGCAAACGAAGAACACATATTACCGGCCAATATCGCTATTCAAGGTAACCCGGCCATGTCGGGTACATTGCCCATCACTACGACATCGACATTCGCCGTTGCCGACGCCGAAGTTCAAAACACCGGTGACAACGCATCGGTTACATTCAACAAAGACGGTAAATATAACGTCACCTTGACGCTTGCCAACGGATGGGGCTCGGATACGAAGACGAAAGAAGAGTATATCGTAGTTCTCCCCTCTTCGGGTATCGATGGCAACTTGGTAGATAACCTCACGGTATACCCCAACCCCTTCATCGAAAATGTCAACCTGCAATTCGCAGCCGACGGTAACTACGTTATCGACATCTTCGACGCACAAGGTCGTCAGGTAACTACCAAAAAGCACCAAGCTATGGCCGGCGAAATCTGCACGCTCACGGTAAATGCTGCCAAAGGCATGTACTATGTAGTCGTGTCGAAAGACGGCAAACGCGTGAAATCTTTCAAAGTGGTAGCCGAATAATACAAGGCCATTCAAACCCTCCGCACAAGTCCTTGTGCGGAGGGTTATTAAATCAATCAGAATATTATTTAGTATCATCTTATGAAAAAAAATTATCTTTTTACATTAGCGGCTCTCTTGTTAGGGAGTACCATAGCAAACGCTCAAAAGCCTCTCGACGGGTATGAGGAGCCTACGTTCCCGAAAGATGGAAATGTAGGAAACATCGTTTCGTTCAGTACATCTGGGGCATTGGAAGACCTCGAAAACATCTCAATACCCAAAACGCCAAACGGAAAAATAGCACAAGAACTTTTGGTCGCTCCGGGGGCCAAAGTAGAATTTACGATAAAAATAAACACTTGGTGGGGAGCATTCGCTACCTTCTCCGATGCCAATGAAACCAAAGAAATGACCCGTTTGATATATTGCGGAAACTCTGGACAAGGAGGATTTGAAGACGCAACAAACGGTGTAACAGTATACGTGGAAGACAATACGTCGAAAGTCAACACAGGAACTTTACCCAGTATTACAATCCCGGAAAGCGCCGAAGAGGGAACCACTTATCTGCTCCGCATGATGTTTTTCGGGGCTAACGACACCAGCAATCCCACCTACAACGGAACATATTCCGAAGGGACATACTACGATGTAAAAGTCACAGTACAATCTCAAATACAAAAATACGCCATAAACTTTTCCACACCCGAAAACGGAACTTTGACCGTAAAAAATGGTGTAAATCCCATTACATCGGGTGATGAAATATCCGAAGGAACCATTTTGACGGTTACGGCTACCCCTTCGACCGGCTATGAATTGGTATCGGTAACCAACAACGACGAAGTATTTCCAAGCGAAACCTATACAGTGAACGCATCGGCTAATTTTGCAGCCACCTTCAAAGCTCTACCCACCGAAGGCGATGCCATGCTGATGTCGGCTCCCGGTTATGGCAACGGAGAAGATTGCCAACTACGTTTCAATGACACGGTATTAGGAGAACACAATACAACTCAAAATCAAGTATCGAGCGACCAACGGTCTCGTAATTATACCTTCTCGGCTTGGATTTCTCCTATGGGCTACAACGGAGTCCTCATGGGACATGTTCAAAACAGTATCACTTGGGCTGTCGAAGGTTCTTATGGCGTGGGAGTAAAAGACAGTAAACTCGCCGTTTGGTATCGCAAATGGGACGGTAGCACGACCGCATGCCCCGGAGTAAATGCCCCGGCCGTATCTGAGAACACAACACTCTATCCGGGTGAATTTGCATTTATTTCGCTGGTAACCAGCAATGACGGAAGAACGTTCAAAGTATATAAAAATGGGAAAGAGGCTATCTCGCAAGAAGTAGAAGACGGAGGTTTGGCGTTGCTTTACGACGCCTGCGACTTCGCCATCGGGGACTCCAAATACAACCAAATGCCTTGTAAAGTAGAGGAAGTACAATTATGGAACAAAACCCTCACCCCCGAGGAAATAGAAGCCTCGATGTTCGGGCCCAAAGCCGATGCCGAAGGATTGGTAGCCCACTACCTACCCGAGTCCGCCGATGCCACGACAGTTGAAAATCTCGCTGGTGACATCGACGCTTATTATCGTAAAAATGGAACCGTTACCAGTGGTAACTTCCCAATGGCAGATGCTTTGCAAAAAACCAATGGGCGCTCCCTTACATTAGTAAAATACAATGCACCGTGGGGAGAAGAAGACCTCTTCGAACTTCACCGTTTCAATGTCAATATCGATCCCCATTTGGCATCTTCCGCTTATGTAAAACAATACAGTAATCTTTATGTCGTAGATCGTAGTGAAATACTCGATATTGCTTCTGTTACTGTGGACGGAACTCCGCTTGAAAACGTCAGCGATCCTATTCCTGTCGCTGAAACAGGAGTAAATATTCTTGTCGAACAAAAGAAAGCAACCGCCATCGAAAGCGTAACGGCCGAGGCTATTGCTTACTACAACGACAAGGTGCTCTATATGTCGCAAGGCGCAACGGCTGTTATCTATAATTTATTGGGAACGGCAGTTGCCGAAGCTACCGAAATGACAACCAATCTCGAAAATCTTCCTGCCGGCATTTATTTGGCTAAGGTTTCGATGGGCGAAAACACAACAATCATTCGCTTCAAAAAATAATTAGGTTTTCATGGCCACACCCCGTACCCGCCTGCCTCGTGTGAGTGCGGGGTGTTTTCAAAAAATACCATGGTTCGCACGGTTCACCCCGATTTCGTCGGGCTTTAATACACCCCTACCGGTTTATATCGCAACTCGGAAAAACCATGAAACACAAAATATAGTCTGTATCTTTTTTATATCAAAAACAAAAGCTTTTTGCTTAAACACATTTAGCGATGAGAAACATATTCACCCTGCTTGCTTTGTTAGTATTCGGTACGATACTGAGTAAAAACCATGCTCAAACATACTCCATATATCCCACTCCGCAAAAAGTCATCGAAACCGGAGAGGCTATCAAATTGACGCAACAAATAAATGTCATTTGCGAAAGTGGAATCGGTGAAGTGACCCGCAACCGCATGAAAGAAGTACTCGAAGAAGCAGGATATACCATCGCATTCTCCACAAATCCGTCGCAGACGAATACGAACCTCTACATAGGAATCAACGGCTCGGACGGCGCAGCAGACCGCTATGCCGTAGAAAACAATTTGCCCCTTGCCGTTTTTGAAACGGGAGATAATAAATTCGACCCCTATCTCCTGCAAATAAACGACCTGCACCCTCACGGCGACATCGTCATTCTGGGTAATGATAAAGGTTCCGAATTTTATGCCTTTGCCACACTCGAACAAATTTTGGAGCAAACCGACGGCAACTCGATCCGTCAAATTACTTTCGAAGATTATTCACACACTCAATATCGGGGAATCGTAGAAGGATTCTACGGACACCCCTACTCGGTGGAAAACCGTATCAGTCTTTTTGAATTTTGTAAACGATTCAAAATGAACGTATTCGTGTATGGACCGAAATCGGATCCCTACCACCTCGGTAATTGGAGGGACGATTATCCTACCTCGCTCACCGAACAGCAACGGTTTTTCGGTATGATTACCCAAGATGATTTGAAAACAATGGTGCAAGCAGCAAAAGCATGCAACGTCGATTTCATCTGGGCAGCACACCCCGGATTACAACAAGGGATCAGTTTTTCGAACGAATCGGCTATGGCTCCCGGTATCGACGCCCTCATGAAAAAATTCGATCACCTTTATAGCCTCGGTGTACGGGGATTTGGTGTTTTCATCGACGACATGACCTACACTCCCAGTGGGGACATGCAAGCTCATCTAGCCAACGAAGTACAAGTAAAAATACGCGAACGATACACTACCGACAACACCGACGACCAAGTAGCACCTCTTTTTTTCGTCCCCACGGCTTACGCTCTCAACTACGGAGCATCCTACACTCTAAACAACCTGAAAAAAGTCGATAGCGAAGTAGTCATCGCCTTTACCGGATACGACTGCTTCTCCAATATCCGCCCCTCGGCCATCGACGATATGGCCGGACGCGTGGGAAGAAATCCTGTCATGTGGTGGAACAATCCGGTAAACGACGATCATGACGACCGCATCTACATGCGGGAGTTAACAACTCACTGGACAATTGAAAAACCCGGTGCAATCAATACGCTCAACGGGCTTATTCTGAACCCGATGAACCAAGCACAGGCTTCGAAAATCGCCTTGTTCGGAGCGGCCGATTACAGTTGGAATCCCAACGCTTTCGACGTTCATAAAAACTGGGAAGAAGTATTTCACCGAATAGCCGATCCCGGCGATACGCAGACTGCCGAAGCGATCAAATGCTTCGCCCGCTTCTCGAACACGTTGGTCGAGGACGAAGAAATGATAACGCTCTATGACAATTTCATGGAGAAATTCGGCGGCGAAAGTTTCCCGCCGGAATCCGACAAGCTGCGAAACGAACTGGAAAATCTTAAACAGGCTTGCACGTACATCGAAACCCTAAAAGACAGTCCGCACAGAGATTACCGATTGATGTATGAGGACATTCGCTGTTGGAACGCCAAGTTGAAAAACATAAGTACGATAGCGCTCGACGCATTGGATATGCTCGAATATGGAAACTCCATGTCCCGCTCCGAAGGTTGGGAAAAATACCTACGATTGAAAAAACTATACACCGGTATGAGTTCCGACTCTACCTATCTCGTAAGCGCTCTCGAAGGATATGGAACTTCGACCACCGAAAAATTCTATGAAGTGAAACCGGGAGATAGCCATTTGCGCCCGTTCACAGACTTTTTGGTAGAAAAAATAGGAAACAGTATCCCCGGATTATGGCCGGCAAAAGACAGTTTGCAAATAATTACCAACATCGAGAATTTGCAAGGTGTAGAATTGACGGCTCAGAACGAAACGGTCCGATTAACCGGATTGAACGGACTCGATCTCGATAAAGACGAATACGTAGGTATTTATTTCGGAAACATCGAAAAAATAAATGTGGAAGAAATCACGGCCGACAAAACGCTTCGAGTAGAGATTTCGGAAAATGGAAAACAGTGGACTCCGATACAATTACCCATCAGAGAACAAAAAACCGCATATATCCGAATTAAGAATATTTCGGAAGAAGAAGTCGCCGTAGATTTTAACCAACTATCGGTTTCCCGTATCCTCACCTCCGTAGAAGTCAAAGCCGAGGCATCCACCAATATGTCACAATATCAATCTTACTCCATAAACAACGTCGTCGATGGAAATTCCTCGACATTCTTTTGGAGCAGCGAAGCACAAGCCGCAGGCGATTATATTCTTCTCACCTACCCTTCGGCTCAGCCCATTTACGAGATAAGCATCACATTTACAGAGACCGACCAGCTCTCAGGAACCGCAGCGATAGAAGTCTCCGCCGATAACAACCAATGGCAAACGGTAACCGAATTTACAAACGGCTATCTCGACTCTACCCGTTCGTTTACTTGCAATGCCAACGGACTCATGGCACGATATGTTCGCTTTATCATTCGTAATACCGTAGGTAGCTATTGGTTACAAGTAGCCGAATTTAAAGCGGATATGTCTGAAAAATACACCCAAACGACCGACCAAAGCGGAGTGCAAATAGCCACCCTCGCCGACAAAGACCTTTCGACCAACTACCAAGCTGGCGAAGCAGGATATATCGAACACCGTTTTATCGAAAATATAACGATAGAGTCGATTGAAATTTTCCACAATACCATCTTCGATTCCACTCGCAAACTCCCGTCAATATATGTCAACAATGGCTCCGAATGGATCGAAAAAGGGTCTTTGGAACCGTTGTGCACAGTCATAGACACCCATGAAATAGATACGGTAACAGCCGTGAAAATAGAGTGGAACAAAGAGAATATTCCCAATCTTTACGAAATACTTCCCGTTGGGACTCCTTATGTAGAAAAACCGGGGAAACCCACCGCCATAAATAACATAAAAAAAGACGGTCTAACCATATATACAAACAATAATCGGCTGATCGTACAATCGGACGATATGATACAAAATATAATTTTATTCGACTTAAACGGAAAAACAATAAACCATTTTAACGTGAATAAATGTATCTTTGAAACAACATTCGGCTCGAATATTCCACAAATATTAATCGTGCAAGTTATGCATACAAACGGGGATTTATCGACCTGTAAAATAATACGATAAAAGCAAAAAGATAGAACAAAAAGATCATCACATATAAACAAAGGACATGAAACGAACAACGCTATGGATAGGTTTGGGATTACTGCTTTTTTCAAGCTGTTCTAACCTCACAGAAACGCAGTTACAATACATCGACTATGTAAACCCGTTCGTGGGTACGGGAGGTCACGGACACACATTCCCCGGCCCCGTCGCCCCCCACGGAATGATACAGCCCAGTCCCGATACCCGTATATACGGGTGGGATGCCTGCTCGGGATATCACTATTCCGACAGCACGATAAACGGATTCTCTCATACCCATCTGAGCGGTACGGGCTGTGGAGACTACGGAGACGTTCTGTTAATGCCCACCGTAGGAAAACAAAACTATCGTTACTTGGGAGACGGTTGCCAACAAACCGCCTATGCCTCACCGTTCTCGCACTACAAAGAAGTGGCAAAACCGGGATACTATTCGGTAGAACTCGATCGTTACAACGTGACAGCCGAACTAACGGCGACACCTCGGGCGGCCCTGCACCGTTATCGTTTCCCCGAAAGTAAAGAGGCAGGATTTATCGTCGATTTGGATTACAGTCTACAAGGACAAGAAAACATCGATATGAAGCTCGCCTCGCTCAGCGATACCGAAATAGTCGGGTGGAAAAAGACCAAAGGCTGGGCGGAAAATCAATGTATAGGCTTTTACATGAAATTTTCCAAACCATTCACTTGCCATATCGTCGACACGGTCATCGATATCGTGCGCGATGGAAAATCCTGTAAATTGGAACAGAAAAAAGCACTGCTCCAATTCCCGACGGCACAAAACGAAGAAGTGCTTGTAAAAGTAGGTATATCGGCCGTAGATATAAAAGGAGCACAGCGGAATGTCGAAACCGAAATTCCATCTTGGGACTTCGACAGTATAATGACCGCTACACAAAATAAGTGGAACGACTACTTGGAAACCATTCAAGTCGAAGGTAATAACGAAACCCAAAAACAGATATTCTACACAGCACTATACCACACGGCTATACACCCCAGCCTTTTTTCCGATGCGGACGGGCGCTATCGTGGGCTCGACCAAATGATACATCAAACCAAACCCGGCAAAGAAATATACACGGTTTATTCACTATGGGATACTTTTCGTGCATTGCATCCACTATTGACCATCATCAAACCCGATTTAAATGAAAAATTGGTGATGTCTCTTATGCAAAAATACCACGAAGGGGGTATTCTGCCCATGTGGGAATTAGCAGGAAATTACACAGCTACGATGATTGGTTATCATGCTATACCCGTAATTGTCGACGCATATATGAAGGGATTCGACAAAATCGATGGAAAAGAATTGCTCGAAGCCTGTATCCGCAGCTCAGTATATGATACGACCGGTATTATCGCATCGAGCAGAATGGTCAACGGGTTGGTTCCCATTTCTAAATACTACAAAAATAAAATAGGTTATATTCCCTACGAAAAAGAAAACGAGTCGGTAGCCAAAGGTTTGGAATACGCCTATAACGATTGGTGCATCGCTCGATTGGCAGAAGAAATTGGCGATACGGCCACTTACGAAAAATACAAGGCACTCTCTAAATCATACATCAATTACTACGACCCGCAAACCAGATTCATGCGTGGTAAAGACTTGAAAGGGAATTGGCACGTTCCATTTAATCCCCGTTACTCCGACCACCGCAATGACGATTATTGCGAAGGAACAGCTTGGCAATGGGCTTGGTTCGTTCCTCACGATATAGAAGGACTTATCGCCTTGATGGGAGGTCAGGAAAAATTCATTGGTCGACTCGATTCTCTCTTTATCGCCGAATCTAAGATAGAAGGACCTCTCGTATCTTCGGATATATCGGGACTCATCGGACAATACGCTCATGGAAACGAGCCAAGCCATCACATCGTTCACCTTTACAACTACGTGAATCAATCGTGGAAAACTCAACAGTTGATCGATACGATTCTCCATACCCAATACTTCAACAACCCCAATGGATTGTCGGGCAACGAAGATTGCGGTCAAATGTCGGCTTGGTATGTGCTCAATGCGATGGGATTCTATCAAGTATGTCCCGGATCGCCCATATATTCTGTCGGTCGTCCTATCTTCGATAAGGTAACCATAAATCTACCCAATGGGAAAGTATTCGAAATTATCGCCAACAACAATTCCCTAACCAATAAATATATACAGAGCATTCGCCTCGATAATATCTTGCTCGAATCTCCTTTCTTCATGCATAGCGACATTATGAAAGGCGGAAAAATTGTAATGGAAATGGGGAACACCCCGGTCAAACAATAAACGAAATCAGATATTAACATCACATAATCCAAACAGTTATGAAAAATATGAATCGTTATCTCGCACTTGTGGCCTTGATAATCTCCTTAATCTCCTGCCAAAGTGAAGACAACCCAAACCGTTATGAATTAATACCCTATCCCAATGACATGGAACAGATGTCGGGACGCTTTTCTTTCGATGACGACACACAGATTTTTATTTCACCGGAATGTGGAGACGAAGTAAATGAAATCTTGGCTCGGTTTGCAGAACAATTCGGTAAAACAGCCGGCAAGGACCTAAAAATAGCCGAAAAAGGAGGCAAAAATATGATGATCGTAAAAATCGACACGACTATGAGCCAAGAGGCTTATCGGCTAAACATCAGCAAAAAGAAAATCGAAATAACCGCAGCTACGCCCAACGGCGTACGCTATGCACTACAAACCGTTAAACAACTCCTTCCGGTAGCGATCTATGGAGAAAGCCTCTCCGCAGATGAAAATTGGTCGGTTCCTTGCGCCACGATAAACGATGCTCCCCGTTTCGGATATCGGGGAATGCACCTCGACGTTGCCCGTCATTTCTTCACATTAGACGAAGTAAAACGGATTCTCAACGTAATGGCTGTTCACAAACTAAATACATTGCATTGGCATCTCACCGACGATCAAGGCTGGCGCGTAGAAATAAAAAAATATCCACGATTGACCGAAGTGGGCAGTATTCGCAACAAAACCATGATTCGTAAAGAATGGGATAACTACGACACTACCCCTTATGGTGGATTCTATACACAGGACGAATTACGTGATATGGTAAAATACGCCGCCGATTTGGGTATTACTATTATTCCCGAAATAGACCTTCCCGGACACATGATGGCGGCATTGGCCTCTTATCCCGAATTAGGTTGTACGGGTGGCCCGTACGAAGTTTCCGGACAGTGGGGTATCCGTGACGATGTGCTCTGCGTAGGAAAAGAAAAAACATTCGAATTCATTGAAAACGTTTTGCTCGAAATCATAGATATATTTCCCTCGAAATACATACATATTGGAGGTGACGAATGTCCCAAAATTCGATGGGAAAAATGTCCTGCTTGCCAAGCCCGTATCCAAAAATTAGGACTCAAAGACGACGAACATGGTAAAGCCGAACACTATCTGCAAAGCTATACGACCGAACGGATAGAGAAATTCCTCAATGAACACGGACGCGAAATTATCGGATGGGACGAAATGCTCGAAGGCGGACTCACCACCAATGCGACTGTTATGTCATGGCGAGGTGTTGCGGGAGGTGTCGAAGCGGCGAAACAAGGGCATTATGCCATCATGACACCGACTGCCCCTCTTTATCTCGACTATTACCAATCACGAGATACACAAAACGAACCTTTGGCTATCGGCGGTTATAATCCAGTCGATATGGTCTACAATTTCAATCCCATACCCGAAAGTCTTACAGAAGAACAAGCCAAATTCATATTAGGTACACAAGCTAACATCTGGACAGAATATATCACTACTCCCGAACACCTCGAATACATGATACTTCCCAGATTAGCAGCACTGAGCGAAGTACAATGGGATCAAGTCGAAAACAAAAGTTATGACCGGTTCCTCGATAATATAGGCCATATCCTTGCCATCTACGATGTAATGGGACTCAACTATGCCAAACATATACTCGAAGTTAAAGGCGAATACTCGGTAAATGAAACCAAAGGCTGTATAGAAGCGACACTCCGTACACAAGGCAATGCACCCATCTACTATACCCTCGATGGATCCGAACCAACGACAAACAGCACCCGATATACCGAGCCGATAGAAATCCGTACCGAAAATGATTCTTGCACATTGAAAGCTATCGTCGTACGCGAAGGCATCGAAACCCGCACACTCGTGCGCCCCTTCAAATTCAATAAAGCCACAGGACACATGCCCCAACTGAAAGATGCACCCAGTGAAAAATATACTTTCGGAGGAGCCGGTGTACTCACCGATGGCATACATGGAGATTTCAATTACAGCAACGGTTGTTGGCTCGGATTCATCGATACGCCGTTAGATGCAACAATCGATTTAGGAAAAACGCAAACGATAAGTCAGGTCAAAATAGGGTCGCTCGTACAATATTCCGAGTACATTTTCCCGCCCACCCAAATAAAAGTCTATGCGACTAATGGAGACAACCCGATGACCGAAATCGGGAAACTCGAAATTCCGGTAACACAAAAACAAGACCAAGACGGAGTACGGAAATATACCTGCGAATTTCCTGCCGTCCCCGCCTCGAAAATCCGGGTGGTTATCGATACCACTGATAAAATACCGGCATGGCACGGAGCCAAAGGTGAAAAAGGTTGGCTTTTTGTCGATGAAATTTCTGTTAACTAATGATTATTACCGAAACGTATGAATACACATAATATATTCAAATCCGTTCTCTTCTCTACACTGTTACTTATCGGAAACAGCTGTTCTGAGCGAAAAGAAATAGATGTTATACCTATGCCTCGATCGGTAGAGTATCACAGCGGAAATTTTACAATTTCACCCGAGACCAAGTTCTATACAAACCTCTCCGCAGAAAGTCGTCAAGCTCTGACCGACTATCTCGAAGGGACATCGCTCAGTTCCGTTCCCTTTGCCGAATCAGCTACCGGAAATAACGGAATAGAATTGAACCTCTGCGATAGTTCCATCGTGACAGGAAATGAAGCCTATCGGATCGAAATCGTTAAAAAAGGTGTTCGCCTGTCGGCAAATACCGAGACTGGGATATTCTACGGACTCCAAACACTTCTGCAACTGTTGAATAACGGCGATAACAAAACTCTTCCCGCTCTGACGATCAACGATTCCCCTCGTTTCCCATACCGGGGATTGCACCTCGATGTTTCGCGCCACTTCTTTGATAAAGAGTTTGTCAAAAAACAATTGAATGCGATGGCCTATTTCAAAATGAATCGGTTGCATTGGCATTTGACCGATGGTGCTGGTTGGAGAATCGAAATAAAGAAATATCCCCGCCTCACCTCTTTCGCAGCGTGGAGGCCATTCGATAAATTAAACGACTGGTGGGTAGAAGGTCGCACTTTCTGTGAGCAAGACGATCCTCGTGCCGTCGGCGGATATTACACACAAGACGACATTCGGGAAGTTGTCGCTTACGCTGCCGAACGTCATATCACCATCATTCCCGAAATCGAAATGCCGGGACACTCCGAAGAAGTATTGGCTACTTACCCAGAGTTATCTTGTTCCGGTAAACCCTATGTCAATGCCGACTTTTGCATAGGAACCGAAAAAACTTTCGAATTCCTCGAAAACGTCTTACTCGAAGTAATCGACCTTTTCCCCTCTGAATACATTCACATCGGAGGTGACGAAGCAAGCAAAAGTAGTTGGAAGACATGCCCCCGTTGTCAGAAGCGCATGGCCGACGAGCACTTAAATTCGGTAGACGAATTGCAAAGTTACATGATACACCGCATTGAAAAGTTCTTAAACGATCACGGTCGTAAAATCATCGGGTGGGACGAAATCATAGAAGGCGGGCTATCTCCTACGGCCACAGTCATGTCATGGAGAGGAGAAGAAGGTGGCATCAAAGCTGTAAAAGCCGGAAACCAAGCCATCATGACACCCGGTAAATACTGCTACCTCGATGCATTTCAAGATGCCCCCAACACTCAACCGATGGCCATTGGCGGGTATCTTACTTTGGAAAAAGTCTACTCTTTCGAACCGGTCCCCGATTCGCTTTCCACGAAAGAAGCCGAGCTGATTCTAGGTGTACAAGGAAATGTATGGACCGAGCACATACCCACACCTGAGCACTACGAATACATGATATATCCTCGGATATTGGCACTTGCCGAAATCGGGTGGTCACCTTCCGAGGTCAAAAAGTGGGATAATTTCCACACCCGAGCCCTTCAAGCGGTAAATATACTTCGAGAACAGGGTTATAATCCTTTCCCACTCGAAAAAGAAATAGGCGATAAACCCGAATCATACCAAAAGGTAAACCATCTGGCTATCGGGAAAAAAGTAACCTATGCCAATCCTTATAGCAATCATTACGCAGCTCAGGGAGAGAAAACATTGGTCGATGGTGTCCGGGGTGGTTGGATGTACAACGACGACCGTTGGCAAGGCTTTATCGATTGCGATTTTGATGTAACGATTGATCTCGGTAAAGAAACCGACATCAAACAAGTCCGTGCCGAATTCATACAGCTTAAAGGTCCCTATGTATGGTTACCCAAACAAGTTATCATATCGAGCTCCGTCGATGGAGAACATTACGATACCCTCGCGACTGTCGACAATGACATTTCACCCGACATCGAAACGCTTCAATTCAAAGAATTCGGTTGGGAAGGTAATGCAAAAGCCCGCTATATCCGCTACAAGGCATTATCGAACGGCATTGCCGGAGGGTGGCTATTCACCGATGAAATCAGAATCAAATAATCGATATCCCATTTATAGAACAGAAAAAGACACAATTCGGGAAAATGAAGAAGGTTAGTAAAGAAAAATCGATAAATCCTATTGCATGGGTCCCCTCGGCATATTTTGCCATGGGGCTTCCTTTTATAGCGGTAAATCTCGTTTCCACATTCATGTTCAAGGACTTAGGAATATCCGATACCCAAATTGCCTTTTGGACATCTGTCATCATGCTACCGTGGACATTAAAGTTCCTTTGGAGTCCTTTTTTAGAAATGTATCGTACGAAAAAATTTTTCGTTATCGTCACCCAGTTACTGAGTGGATTATTATTCGGTATAGTAGCTCTCTCATTGAACTTCGACTATTTTTTCGCTATCAGTATCTCCACGATGGCCGTCATCGCTTTGAGTGGAGCCACGCACGACATAGCTTGTGACGGCGTCTATATGGCCGAACTATCGCCCGAAGATCAGGCAAAATACATCGGTGTACAAGGAGCTTTCTACAACATCGCGAAATTAGTAGCCAACGGTGGATTGGTAGCAGCAGCGGGAATGCTAGCTGAACATTTCGGCGCATCCGAAGGAGCCTCTATTCAAGCGAATATGCCCGCCTATAAAGAAGCGTGGATGATTATTTTTATCATCATTTCGGCACTGTTGTTGCTATTGGGGCTATACCACTCAAAAGTACTTCCTTCCACACAAGTACCAAACCAAGAAAAACGTTCAAGTTCCGATGTGGCGAAAGAGCTATGGGAGGTCATTAAAAACTTCTTTACCAAGAAACACATCTTTTACTATATCTGTTTCATCATACTCTACCGCTTTGCCGAAGGATTTATCATGAAAATCGCTCCGCTATTTCTGCGTTCTTCACGCGATATCGGCGGATTGGGACTTTCTCTTACCGAAATCGGCACATTGAATGGAGTGTTCGGTTCAGCTGCGTTTGTTTTAGGATCATTGTTAGCAGGAGTTTACGTTTCGCGTCGAGGATTGAAGAAAACGCTTTTCACCCTCTGTTGCGTATTCAACTTTCCATTCGTAGCCTACACATTATTAGCCATATTCCAGCCCGAAAATCTCTATCTGATAGGAACCGGTATCGTTATCGAATATTTTGGTTATGGATTCGGATTCGTGGGTCTCACACTCTTCATGATGCAACAGATAGCGCCGGGCAAACACCAAATGTCACACTACGCTTTCGCTTCGGGTATTATGAACCTCGGTGTCATGCTTCCAGGTATGATGAGTGGATTTTTCAGTGATTGGCTAGGCTATGAAAGATTCTTTATCTATGTATTGTTGGCTACAATACCATCGTTACTAATCACCTACTTCATTCCATTCACCTACGATGATTCGAAGAAAGAAAGTAATCGATGACAAAAAATAGATCTACGTTCAATCGCGATTAAACATTAAACACATATACATTAAAAAAGAAAAAACGATATGACAAAAAAAATGGTTATGCCCTGGGAAGACCGTCCGGCAGGATGTGCGGACGTCATGTGGCGTTATTCGAAAAATCCAGTAATCGACCGCTACCATATCCCCTCTTCCAACAGCATCTTCAACAGTGCCGTAGTACCTTTTGAAGACGGGTTCGCCGGAGTGTTCCGTTGCGATAACAAAGCCGTGCAAATGAATATCTTTGCAGGATTCAGCAAAGACGGTATTCATTGGGACATCGAACATGATCCCATTAAATTCAAAGCAGGAAATACCGATATGATAGAATCTGAATACAAGTATGATCCCCGTGTCACTTGGATCGAAGACCGTTACTGGATCACATGGTGTAACGGCTACTACGGTCCGACCATCGGTGTAGGCTACACATTCGATTTCAAAGAGTTTTTCCAATGTGAAAACGCCCTTCTGCCTTTTAATCGCAATGGAGTACTGTTTCCGCAAAAGATCAACGGGAAATACGCCTTGTTGAGCCGCCCGAGTGACAGCGGACACACTCCGTTCGGCGATATTTATATCAGTTACAGCCCCGACATGAAGTTTTGGGGCGAACATCGGCACGTACTCTCTCCCACACCTTTCCCCGTGAGCGCTTGGCAATGTACCAAAGTAGGTGCTGGCCCTATCCCTATCCTCACCGACGAAGGCTGGCTCATGTTCTACCACGGTGTCATTACCACTTGTAACGGATTCCGTTACTCTATGGGAGCGGCAATTCTCGACCGTGAAGACCCCTCCAAAGTGCTTTATCGTACACAACCCTATCTCCTTGCCCCGGCAATGCCCTATGAGATGCAAGGCGACGTACCCAACGTTATATTCCCTTGTGCAGCCCTTCACAACGAAGATCGAGTAGCGGTCTATTACGGCGCGGCCGACACAGTCGTGGGAATGGCATTCGGATATATTTCGGAAATCATCGAATTTACCAAAAAGAACTCAACAATCTGATTTTTTTATGAACATTCGCAATCTCATCGTTGCGGGAATCATAATGACAGTCTCGTCCGCCACACTATCGGCAGACGAGCCTGTCGCTTATGTAAACCCTTTCATCGGAACAACGAACTTCGGAACGACGAATCCGGGTGCAATCTGTCCTAACGGCCTTATGTCGGTCACACCATTCAATGTAATGGGTTCCGACAAAAACGTATATGACAAAGATGCGCGCTGGTGGTCCACCCCCTACGAATACCACAACACATTTTTTACCGGATTTTCTCATGTAAACCTTAGCGGCGTGGGCTGCCCCGAATTAGGCTCCCTCCTATTAATGCCGACAAGCGGAGAACTCAATGTCGATTACAAGCAATACGGTAGTGAATACGCTTTGGAAGAAGCTCACCCGGGCTACTATGCCAACCGGCTCACTCGCTACGGTATCGATACAGAAGTGAGTGCTACACCCCGCACCTCCATCGCCCGATTCACCTACCCGGGCGGTGAAAGCCACATATTGCTCAATTTAGGAGAAGGACTCACCAACGAGAGTGGAGCGACCATCCGTAAAGTAAGCGATACCGAATACGAAGGTAGCAAGCTCCTCGGTGGATTTTGTTACTACAACCGGCAGGGAGTATTCCCTATCTACTTCGTGATACGGGTCAACAAAAAGCCCCTACAATCGGGATACTGGAAAAAACAAAGACCTATGACCGGTGTAGAGGCCGAATGGGATCCCGATAACGGGAAGTACAAAATCTACACCCGGTACACCAAAGAAATGTCGGGCGATGACATAGGAGTATTCTTCTCCTACGATACCAAACCCGGAGAACAGATTCAAGTACAAATGGGCGTATCGTTCGTCAGCATCGAGAATGCCCGCCAAAACCTCGACAGTGAGCAGCAAGGATTCCAATTCGACAAAGTGTGCCTCGATGCCCGGAATCAATGGAACGATATACTCTCCCGAATAGAAGTAGAAGGAGGTTCCGATGAACAAAAAACCATCTTCTATACGGCACTATACCACATGTTTATTCACCCCAACATTCTCCAAGATGTCAATGGGCAATATCCCGCTATGGAGAGCGACAAGATACTCACCACCCGGCACGATCGCTACACCGTCTTCTCGCTATGGGATACATTCCGCAACGTACACCCATTCTTTACCCTCGCTTATCCCCAAAAGCAACTCGACATGGTACAGACCCTCATCGACATGTACAAAGAATGGGGTTGGTTACCTCGCTGGGAACTTTATGGAAACGAAACGCTCACCATGTCGGGAGATCCGGCTATCATTATGTTGGCGGACACATGGTTGCGAGGACTTAAAAACTTCGATGCAGAAACAGCCTATGAGGCGATGGTAAAATCGGCGACTGCTCCCAGTAGCGAAAATATTTTACGCACCGATAACGACGACTACATGAAACTGGGATATGTACCCTTACGTGAACAATTCGATAACTCCGTATCCCACGCCCTCGAATACTATCTGGCAGATTTCGCACTCTCCCGCTTCGCCGAAAATTTAGGGCACAAAGAAGATGCCCAAACCTTCGCCAAACGTTCGTTGGGCTACAAACACTACTATTGCAAAGAATTCGGGACACTGCGTCCCATACTGCCAGACGGCTCGTTCTACACGCCGTTCGATCCCCTGCAAGGACTCAACTTCGAACCGGCTCCCGGATTCCATGAAGGCAACGCATGGAATTACACCTTCTATGTCCCCCACGACATCGACGGGCTAAAACGATTGATGGGAGGAGAAAAGAAATTCGCCGCCAAGTTGCGAAATGTATTCGATGAAAACTTCTACGATCCGGCAAATGAGCCAGACATCACTTACCCCTACCTTTTTGCCCAAGTCAAAGGTGAAGAATGGAGAACTGACTCGCTAGTCAACTCGCTCTTGAAAAAATACTTCAAGAATCAACCCGATGGCATACCCGGCAATGACGACACAGGAACGATGTCCGCATGGGCCGTATTCAGTATGATGGGTCTTTATCCCGATTGTCCGGGAATACCCCGTTATACCCTCGTAGCTCCTATCTTCGACAAGATTATACTCCATCTCGATCCTCGTTATTATACCCAAGACACCCTGGTCATCGAGTGCGAACGGCCATCTCCGAAGGCTATCTACACCGACCGTATCACGGTAAACGGGAAAAAACATAAAGGACGATTCATTTCCCACGAAGATTTAGTCAATGCCGGTACAATCCGGTTCACTCTTACCGAGAAAAAATAAATCCGATCTTTCTCCATAACGCAGAAGCGGAGCCAATTTCCATTTGAGGAAATTGACTCCGCTCGTTTTATAAATTCCGAAATCTATTGACTATTCCCACTCGATAGTCGAAGGCGGTTTAGAACTGATGTCGTAAACCACCCGATTCACGCCACGCACCTTGTTAATAATGTCGTTAGATACTTTGGCAAGGAACTCATAAGGCAAATGAGCCCAATCGGCAGTCATGCCGTCGGTCGAAAGAACGGCTCGGAGGGCGACAGCCCGCTCGTATGTCCGTTCGTCGCCCATCACCCCTACCGACTGTACCGGCAACAAAACGACTCCCGCCTGCCACACTTTATTATACAGGTCGTTGTCGATAAGTCCCTGTATGAAAATATGATCTGCCTCCTGCAAGATATGTACCTTCTCGGGTGTGATATCTCCAAGTATACGGACAGCCAATCCGGGACCGGGGAAAGGGTGACGTCCGATGAGTTTCTCGCTGATACCCAGTTCCCGACCGACCCGGCGCACCTCGTCTTTAAACAGCAGACGCAACGGCTCCACCAGTTTCAAATTCATTTTCTCGGGCAATCCACCTACATTATGGTGCGATTTGATAGTCATACCCGTAATCGAAAGCGATTCGATCACGTCGGGATAAATAGTCCCTTGCGCCAGCCATTTTATATCGGTCAGCTTACGAGCCTCACGATCGAAAATATCGATAAAACCTTTGCCGATAATTTTCCGTTTCTTTTCCGGCTCGGTCACCCCCTTCAACTGTTCGTAAAAATAATCCTTAGCATCTATGCCCAAGACATTGAGCCCCATATCCTTGTAGTTGGCAAGGACGCTCTCAAACTCGTTTTTCCGCAACAAACCGTTATCGACGAAGATACAGGTAAGGTGATTACCGATCGCCTTGTTAAGCAACACGGCAGCCACAGTAGAATCGACACCTCCCGACAAAGCCAATACCACTTTATCGTCTCCCAACTTCGTACTTAATTCCGCTACTGTATGTTCGATAAACGATGCCGGTGTCCAGTCCATATCACAGTGGCAGATATCACGTACGAAATTCGTCAGCAGAAGCGTGCCGTCTTCGCTATGATATACCTCTGGGTGGAACTGTACACCCCATGTCAGTTCTCCCTCGATATGAAAAGCCGCTGTCTTTACTTCATGGGTACTGGCCACAAGGGTGAAGGTAGAGGGAATTACCGTAATAGAATCGCCATGCGACATCCATACGGTGGAATTCTCCCGCACACCGCGCATGAGGGGATCGTTCTCATCATGCCAAGCCAAATTGGCACGACCATATTCCCGGGTATCGGCAGACTCGACCTTTCCCCCCGACGTATGAGCCAAAAATTGCGCCCCGTAACAAACGCCAAGTACCGGATAAACACCACGGATACGACTCAAATCGACAAAAAGGGCATTAGGATCGTTCACCGAATAGGGACTCCCCGAGAGAATCACTCCTTTAATTCCCTCTTCTCCGTAAGGGAATTTATTGTACGGCAAGATTTCGCAATACGTGTTCAGCTCCCGCAACCGACGGGCAATCAACTGCGTGTATTGAGAACCGAAATCGAGAATAATAATTTTTTCCTGCATAATCGTAGGTCTTTATGTATGTTGTATATGATTTTCTATTTTATCCTGAATCAACTGTTTGATATTATCCGGCTCCCCGACAAGCCAAATCACATCGTGCGCCTCAAAACAAGTTTGTCCGTCGGGCTGATGAAATGTTCCGTCTGCACGTTCTATTCCCACAACGAGGCAATTATTCTTATTACGAATGCTCAACGACGAGCTCGTTTGCCCGATCAACGGCGAATTCCCGGGAACAACAACATGCGTAAATGTGACTTCCCTGTTATCGGTTTCCTCTTCGGGCGATTCACTACCTTCCACTACGGTAAGCAAAGATTGAATCTGATCATCTGTTCCAATAACACCGATCGTATCTCCCGGAAAAATTCGGGTTTCCCCCTTCGGGATATTGATTCGCCGAGTTCCCCTCTGAATACTTACGACATTGATTCCATATTCTTTGCGTAAATCGGAATCCATTAAGCGACGTCCGGCAAACGGACAGTCTGCATTTACATCCATATAGGCCAAATGCATATCGCTCACCAAGCTCGTATTCCGTCCTGTCTTTCGCAATTCCCTTTCGTTCAAGTTATCCATAAATATATTTTCGATACGCATGAACTGCTTCTGTATGCGCTTAGACAATAAAATGAGAACAACAATGAATATACCCAGTCCCAACAACACGCCGGTACGTTGAGAGTGGACGATAGAAAGATAATATATAACGAAAAACAAAGCTAGCAATATGCGGAAAACTATCATCAAAGTCAATGGAACCCGGTTTACACTCCCCTCTCCCAATTTCCTTATCAAGGACATGCTTACCTCCTTAACCATCAAAGCCCACAAGAACGGCGACATCACTACCAAAGTTACGATAGCGGCGATCATACGCCCCCACTCAGGCAAAATTTCCACCATCAACGGTATAAACCACATTTTAGAGACCATAATTATCGCTACGATCAGCGACGAATAAAGCAGTACTCTCCACAAATATTGTGCAATAGCCTCTTTCCATACTGCCTTATGAGGCTTTATTTCGGTTCGGCTCTGACTATAACGGTCGATAGCTGCAAGCCACCTCTCCGGCAAACGTCGCTCAATCCAACTATAAGCAGGGTCGGCCAACCGAATACAATAAGGAGTCAAAAAAGTAGTTATCACCGATACTGCCACAACTATCGGATACAGAAATTTGTCGATCACATTCAACGACATTCCCAACGAGGCTATAATAAAAGCGAACTCACCGATTTGAGATAAACTAAACCCCGATTGTATCGATATTTTCAAAGTCTGTCCCGAAGCCAACATACCCACCGTACCGAAGAATATCTGTCCTACAATAACAACAATAGAGAGCAAACAGATAGGCAATGCATATTGACTGAGAGACGCCGGGCTGACCAACATACCTACCGATACGAAAAATATGGCTCCAAACAGGTCCTTTACCGGTTGAACGACTTTCTCTATCCGTTCGGCTTCGTTCGTACCGGCTAATATAGATCCCATGACAAAAGCGCCCAAAGCCGAAGAAAATCCGGCATAAGTAGCCAAAACGACCATACCCAGACAGAGCCCCATAGAAACGACCAACAAAGTCTCGTCATTTAAAAACTTACGTGTTTTTTTCAGAATCAGAGGTAATATGGAGATTCCCACAACAAACCAAATAATCAGGAAAAAGACCAATTTAGCGATACTCTCCAACAGTTCCGCCCCTTCGAACGAGTTCTTCACGGCAATAGAAGAAAGTATCACCATCATCACCACGGCAAACAAATCTTCCACGATCAACACACCAAAAACTAAATTCGTAAAAGCCTTCTTGCGTAAATTCAAATCGGTAAAGGCCTTGATGATAATCGTCGTCGACGACATAGATAACATCGCTCCCAAAAAGATACTGTCGAGATACGTGAAATGTAATAACCGACCGGCTCCGTAACCTGCCAGCATCATACCCAATACAATGACTAGCGCTGTAAGAACGGCCGATGCCCCTACTTGAAAAAGTTTTTTAAAGCTGAATTCCAATCCCAAAGAAAACAGAAGTACAATGATACCTAGTTCTGCCCATAAATTTATATCACCCTCATCTACTATGGTAGGGAAAAAAACGAAATTGGGACCCACTAAAAAACCGGCGACAATATAACCCAATACAACGGGCTGTTTCAATTTCTTGAAAAGCAATGTCACTACCCCAGCCACAATCAAAATAAGAGCCAAATCGGTAATGAGGGCATCCAATTCCATAATCAAATCTCGTTTTGAAGTGAAATATATTCCGTTCGGTAAATATTACGCATATGGGAAAAAAGAGAAACAAAATCGGTCGTAGACCGAGACAAAACGATAAATTTCAAATCGGTCTTCTGTTCCGAATAATTATATTCTACCAACACATTGTGTAACGAAACCTTATACTCACCCAATAATTTTTCATACCGGGTCAAATCCTCGACAATCTCGGTCGCTTTCAAATGTATAATTTTTCCTTCCCGGTCTAAATTCGTCCGACGTTCATATTGTTCCAAACTCACCAACGTGAACAATATCAATATGGTCGAAATAATCGCAATAACATAAAGACCTACACCTACCGCCAAACCCAAAGCCGCCACCATCCAAATACCGGCAGCTGTGGTCAGACCTCGTATCGAACCTTTTGTTTGAATGATGGCTCCCGCACCCAAGAAACCGACACCTGTAATCACTTGTGCGGCAACTCGTCCCGGGTCTCCGTTTTTCAATCCCAAATAAACCTGTGGAATATAGATAGAGATAATCATCGCCAACGTTGCACCCATAGAGATGAGCGCAAATGTACGAGCACCGGCTACTTGGCCTTTCCGCTTTCGCTCAAAGCCCACGATACCCCCCAACAACAAACTCAGCATCAACTTGAATATAGCCGAGGTCGTCGTAACCTCTGTATCCGAAATAGTATTCAGAAAATCATTGAAGAGGTTCATATCACAATTCTTTTGATTATGCAAAGATAGTGCAAGGTGAGCGCAGAAGCAAATTTATTTGATTATGCCGAACCACAGCCCGTCTTCGCAACTTTGCAAAGATAGTACAAGGTGAGAGAAAGACAAAGCAAACATGTTTACTTTTCTCGCCAAACTCCCTCACAGCTTAATGAACAAAACAAATTTATCAGAAAGCGATTTTCCCGATAAACCGGAAACAAAAAAAGAGCGATAACGAAAGTTACCGCTCTTTTACTAATATTGTAGTACGACTTACTGGATTCCCGAAGTCGCTACTTCCGACGAAATTTTCTTTACCAAACCTTGCAGCACAGCTCCCGGTCCTACCTCGACAAACGTATCGGCTCCGGCGGCGATCATGTTTTGGATAGTTTGTGTCCAACGTACCGGAGCGGTCAATTGAGCGATAAGGTTCTTCTTGATCGTTTCAGGATCGGTTTGAGGTTCTGCATTCACATTCTGATAAACAGGACATTTCGGAGCATGGAAATCGGTATGAGCGATGGCATCTGCCAATTCAGCACGAGCCGGCTCCATCAGAGGAGAATGGAAAGCACCACCCACTTTGAGTTTCAAAGCCCGTTTTGCACCGGCCTCCAACATCTTTGCACAGGCAGCATCTACACCTTCGATAGAACCCGATATAACAATTTGTCCCGGGCAATTATAATTGGCAGGAACCACGACACCTTCGGTTACCGAAGCGCACAATTCCTCGACTCTCGCATCGGGTAAAGCCAACACAGCCGCCATTGTCGACGGTGTTTTTTCACAAGCTTTCTGCATAGCCTGCGCACGTGCCGAGACAAGACGCAAACCGTCCTCGAAAGAAAGTGCTCCGGCGGCTACCAATGCCGAAAATTCACCCAACGAGTGACCGGCTACCATATCGGGATTAAAATCGTCACCCATCGTTTTTGCCAAAATTACCGAGTGCAAGAATATAGCAGGCTGGGTAACTTTGGTTTGACGCAAATCTTCGTCTGTTCCGTTAAACATCAGGTCGGTGATATTGAAGCCCAATATCTCGTTGGCCTTATCGAACATCTCTTTGGCTACGGGGTTATTTTCGTAGAGGTCTTTTCCCATACCTACAAATTGCGCCCCTTGTCCGGGAAATACAAATGCTTTCATTTTCTTCTTTTTTAATTACGGAAAATTTTCCTTATTCAAAAATCGCTGCAAAGTTAATCAATTTTGATATAGATTTGTTGTATTATACAAATATTCTTTCTTATTTTGTTCCCATTGAACGAAATAATACTTAAACGATAAAATAAATGAACACATTTTCTGCGATACTTTTACTCTTCGGGAACCTCGGTACGACAGAGCTTATTGTTATATTGGTAGTGGTTTTACTTCTTTTTGGAGGTAGAAAAATACCGGAATTGATGCACGGTATCGGGAAGGGTGTACGTAGTTTCAAAAAGGGAATGAACGAAATCGAAGAGGAAATAAATGCTCCGGTCTCCAAAAACGAGGAACAGAAAAAGGAAGAAGGGAAATAATTACTCGATCGTTCACTATAATTATAATCATTATCATTTCTGCATTCTCATGTATAAATGATATTTTACGGTTTTACCACACTTGTAGAGCCACGACACATTCATGGATAACGAGCTGAAAGAGATGAGTTTTTGGGATCATGTCGATGACCTGCGCAGAGTCATACTACGCTCGGTCGGTGCAATTATCCTCTTATCGGTCGTGTTTTTTACTCTCATGCCTCGAATATTCGACAGCATTATCCTTGCGCCCTGTCATTCTGATTTCATATTATATCGGCTACTTTGTGACCTGAGCCAACACACGTCCATCTTACCGGATTTTTGCAACGACCATTTCGAGGTAAAACTTATCAATATACAATTAGCTTCCCAGTTTTTTATCCACATGAGCACGTCCATGTGGATTGCCTTGTTGTTTGCGTTTCCATATGTCATCTATCAACTGTGGACTTTCGTCAGTCCGGGATTATACGCCGGCGAAAAACGACATGCCAGAGGGGCATTTCTCGCAGGAAATATCATGTTCTTTATCGGTATCGGAGTGGGATATTTTCTTGTATTTCCGTTAACGTTGCGTTTTTTGGCAGAGTACCAAGTGAGCGAAATGGTTCCTAACCAAATCTCACTGGACTCATACATGAGCAACTTCCTCACACTTAATTTTATTATGGGACTCGTATTCGAATTACCCCTGCTGTGCTGGTTGTTGTCGAACATGGGGCTTATCACAAGACGTTTTTTCAAAACTTATCGCCGACATGCTATCGTCATACTACTTATATTAGCTGCGTTTATCACACCATCGAGCGACCCATTTACTTTGTCTGTCGTATTCGTTCCCTTATATGCATTATATGAATTGAGCGCATGGGTGGTTAAACCGGCTTCTCAAAAAGACGACGGAAATAGCGAAGAAGATAGTAACGAGATTTTAGACGAACATTAAATCCCCTCTTATTCCGACGAAATCGGAAATAAGAGAGCTAAAAATAAGGACAGAATTCCAAAAAGAAAGGGTCTCATATAGATTATATGGGACCCTTTTTGTGACTCCGACAGGATTCAAACCTGTAACCTTCTGATCCGTAGTCAGATGCTCTATTCAGTTAAGCTACGGAGCCATTTCCAAATCTGTTTTTTCATATAGTTGTTCTCGCTTGAACAACCTTGCATTGAGTGACTCCGACAGGATTCAAACCTGTAACCTTCTGATCCGTAGTCAGATGCTCTATTCAGTTAAGCTACGGAGCCGTTTGCGGTTGCAAAGATAGGAATAATTTTATTCCGACGTATCTTTTTATCTTATTTTTTTACCTCTAATATATGATTTTTTTCTATCGTACCCATTTTCAGATAAATAGATTTTTTCTTATTCCAAGAATTTAGGACTGAATACCAACAGACCGATATTTATACCGAAGTTCCAGTTACGTGCTGGATAATCATAGTAATTGGCATAAAGACTAATCGAAGCGAAAGAGAGATCGAGCACTAAGGAACTCTCGCCCATAAAATGATACTTCGTAAAGGCTTTTCCATAATAGGGAACCATATTTTCACCTTCGTAAATCTGCCGAAATGGAGCAAAAACATAGAACTCATTGCGAAATTGCAAATTATTCAGGATTTTCCAAATGGGTATCACTCCCGCAGCCAAATATTGTGTGGAACGAAAAGCTGGATTGAAGATAGTTTTACTATGCGGAGTAGGAGTAAATGCCGGTGCTTGGATTAGTGTGGAAGTATAATTACTCAACAGTCCTTTACTCGATACCACGGCTTTTCCCCGAACACCCAACACGAATTTATTTCCCAAAGGGAAATAGGTATGAATATTTCCTTCTATCTGTAACCACGAAAGTGTCTGTTTGCTATGTGGTTGCAAATTCGAGTTATATGGTTTGAATCGTTCTTTTCCATACGCCAATAGCCCTAATACGGAACAATCTGTACCAGAGGTGGGGTACATGTAATTATTCAAATTATTTTGATCGAATTTCATCGATGCTACAAGCAAGTTATAACGACTGCGATCCTGTTCATTCTTGGAAAAATCTACCGTATTGGATTGGTAATACTTATCGTTCATCGAACCATATCCAACAGAAACGACAGCTTTTGAACCGGTCAAAAACGGCAACCCCAACCGTAACTTCACATATTGCTCGGATTGTGTGATAAAAGAGGGCATACGGTCGGAATAAAACAACGTTTCATTTTGATAAAACTTTTGTTTAGAAGCCACAGCTTGCAGTTTCAGATACATAGGTATAACGGTCTTCAAATCGAAACGAGCCGATAACATGCCAGAAGTATAAGACTGTCCTATTTGCCCACCTAAATCGAGATCGAGAGAATTGAGGCTTACCGTGCGATAGTGTGCACCTATATATATTTGATTGGAACTAGTCGACGAAATAAATCCTCCCATTCCTATCGCCAGTTGATCGTGCACTTTTGCTTTAATATCGAGATTGAACATGCCACTTTCCTTGTCGTATCGGGCATGAGGTATCAAATCGGATATTTTTCCATCGGATATGGTTTTATAGTAAGCAGCCTTAGCCTGCTCATCGGAAAAAGGTTCATCTGAATCGAATTGCCGACGAATATACTCCCGTTGTTGATGATTCCCTCCCTCTACCGAAACTTTATCAAATACAAGGTCGGGGGTTTTACTTTTGAAAACCATTCGCTGCAATTGGCGGGTGTCCTGAGATAGTTCTCTGGGAATACGACTTTTGATAGAATCCATCATAGCTATCGTACGGTCATATCCTATCTTGGCAATTTGCCGTGCTTTGGGAAAGTCGAGAAGTCCTACATCACTCAAATTGAAACGCATCAAAATCCCATCTTCGGGATCGAGAGTATAATCGCTTTTTTGCATGACCATATTCTCGATTTGATTCATCAAATCATCTTCTTTGGGTTTATCCAGTTTAGCGGCAACAATACTCCCGATGATGATATCGGGATTAAAATCGGACTTCATCACATCGACAGGGAAATTATTATAAATACCGCCGTCATAGACCAATACGCTGTCGATTTCAATCGGTTTGAATACGAAAGGGAAACTCATGGAAGCTCTCACGGCATCACCCAAATCACCATTCCTCAATATGACTTCTCGCTTGTGATATACATCGGAGGCAACCGCTCGAAACGGAACGAATAAATTATCGAAATTCCCTTCGCACTGTGCCGAATAAGGTGCAAATATACTCATGAACGCATAATTCATAGGGAACGGATTGATGAGGCTATTAGGCAAGAAATGCGGTTCGAATTTAGTCGAGTCTTGTAAAGCGACATTAAATGTAACGATCTCGGGAGTAGGATCGGGTTTCTTAAAATAATAGACGTATCTTTTGTCAAAAATTCCACGAGACCACAAGTTGAAATCTTCGGAAAGAATCAAATCCAGCATTTCGTCGGGGGTATATCCCATAGCATACCATGCCCCCACAATAGCCCCCATCGACGTACCGGCTACATAATCGATGGGCACATTATTTTCTTCGAGGGCTTTGATAATACCTATATGCGCTATTCCCTTAGCTCCGCCTCCGCTCAAAACCAAGCCCACGGTCTGGGCCTGTAAACAAGCCAATCCACAAACCACTGTAAAGAGAATCGACAAAATTCGTTTCATAATTCATATTATCATTTGCAACAACCCGGCAAAATATACTCATCAATTGGCTTCGGAAATAAACGAATCTTTAAATCCGATAAAATAGAGAACACCATCGAGGCCTATCGTCGATATAGACTGGCTAGCGTTTTCCTTCACTTTCGGTTTAGCATGATAAGCGATACCTAAACCTGCCGTACTCAACATAGGCAAGTCATTCGCTCCATCTCCGACAGCTATCGTCTGAGCTATATCCACGTTTTCTACCTGTGCTATCAATTTCAACAACTCAGCCTTTCGACGCCCATCGACAATATCGCCGACATAACGTCCCGTCAATTTCCCATCGATTATCTCCAACTCATTGGCATACACATAATCGATTCCATAACGTTGTTTCAAATAGTTTCCGAAGTAGGTAAATCCACCCGAAAGAATAGCAATTTTGAATCCGGCCCGTTTCAACACTTGCATCAGACGATCCACGCCCTCGGTGACGGGAAGCGATTCAGCTACTTCTTTCAAGACCGATTCGTCGAGTCCTTTCAACAGACCGACACGTCGTGCGAAACTCTCGCAAAAATCGATCTCCCCTCGCATAGCCGACTCGGTAATCGCTTTCACTTCGTCACCTACCCCGGCTCTCACTGCCAACTCGTCGATAACCTCGGTTTCTATTAGTGTAGAATCCATATCGAAACAGATCAACCGACGGCAACGGCGATATATACTATCTTCCTGCAAAGATATATCCATGCCCAAATGTGCAGAAAGTTGCATGAACTCGGACTGCATAGCCACTTTATCTCTCGGCGTACCCCTCACAGATAACTCAATACATGATTTGGGAGGCCGAACCGTTTCATCGAGCGGAATACGTCCCGTAAGCCGTTGAATGGCATCGATATTTAATCCTTGCTCTGCCACAATACGGGTGACCTCACCTATCTGACGGGCTGTAATACAACGCCCCAATATCGTAATGATATAGCGGTTCTTTCCCTGTAACCCCACCCAACGCGTATATTCCTCTTCACTAATAGGAGAGAAACGAATGTTCACATCAAGCTCATAGGCTTTGAACAGGAGATCTTTAAGTATATCGCCCGATTTGGTTTCGTCAGTTTTAAATAATATTCCCAACGAAAGCGTATGGTGAATATCGGCCTGCCCGATGTCCAAAATAAAAGCATCGTACCGGGCTAACACTTCTGCCAAAGCGGTCGTTACTCCCGGTTTATCGTCACCCGATATATTAATAAGTATAATTTCGGTTTTTGGTTTCATTAAAAAAATCTCTTCCTATTTATTCCAACAAAAATAGCACAAACGAAAGCAGGAACAAATCTTATTCCGTTTTCACTCTTACAATTACTTCTTGCAAAGATAAAGAGAACTGATGAATTTTCAGCATAAATCCATACAATAACGACGTCCAAATACAGATATTCTCAAAGCCGTCTATTCTCACTGAGTTCTCAAAAGAAAGAACCGACCAATAAATAAAATTAATCAGTTCTTTCACACCTACAAATACAAGTTACCCGATATAATTTTTAACGGGTATTAAATACATCTGTAAAATGATCCCCATACTGAGCCGTATTATAAATAATAGCCCACAAAGTCGCCCACAATACACCACGACCATAATACTCATTATCGGTGACAGTAGCCAATGCATTACAAGCAGGGGTCCAAGTGTTGGTATGCTGGGAATCCCCCAAAAATATTATTCGTCGTTGCAAATCAATGGATAATGAACAGCCATTGCCTGCAACCTCCAACACGCTAGTCACGCCTGTCGGAACATCAAAAGTTCCACTTATTCCATCTCTATAAAACATCGCGTTAAAATTAATTTGTTGAGAAGGCCGAAAATTACTGAATGGCCCATTCTTAACTATATAATCCCACACAGGGTCATTCGTATGAGAAGTTACCCAAGAGGCATACGAACCGGTATTACCTCTATATTTATATCCCCATGAGGTAAATTTAGCAAATAGTGCTTGATTTTCCGAGTTACTATTATCCAAAGAAACAATAGCAAACCTATTTTTATTAGGGCTATTTTCCAACCACGTAATCAAATTATCGTAATAATTGGAAACCGTCGTCGCATACCTTCCCGAGAAAAGAACATTGACATTATCCGGGATATTAGCTCCTACCCCTGCACTATTACTTTCGTTATTCGGCAAAGTCGGCGTTACAGGCATATAAACTATCCCTTGCGAACCAAAGAAAGTAGAATAAATCCCATAGTCCCGAAAGGTACTAAGAATACCATTTCCAAGAGCACCATATCCTCCATAAAGGTTTGCGACACTGATCGAAATGGGTTTAAGCACTTTCCTAACGATTGCAATACGAGAAGAAACATCTGTCCCCGCCAAAGTCAATTTTACATGATACGTTATATCTCGATTCGCATCTTTATACAAAATCTTAGGCAATTGTATTTTAAATTTCGTACCCATCGAATATTCCGATCCCCATGACATGGCATCGCCTTTTTCACCCACTAATTTTACGGCATAAGTATGTACTAATGCCGGTTCCGGCTGTTCCAACTCCGCAATCCATTTCATTCTACTACTACCTTGCAAACTAACGACCTGCGTCTCATCTGCATTCTCAGAAACATAAAGGGTATTCCCTACAATACCTGTATTAAAGGACATAGGTTTCTGACTGATAGTAATCACATGAGATTTTACATTGGGATCGTCCACCAATGCCAAATAAAGACGGGCATTTAAAGTATTGCTACTTGCGTTCTCTTGCTTTGCCGTTACGGTCAATCGATTAAGCTTCAAATCTTTATCATCGTGAATATCTTTTATTTCAAATGCCTCGGCGTTATCTCCTTCAAGGACATATTTCCACTGATTTACAGTCGTTCCATCGGTAGACAGTCCCGGATTGACAAGAAACGTATTTGTATTATTTCCCGTTATAGTCAACTCTCCATCATATTCAAAATCAATCGCAGTAACCGAAGGTGTCAATTCAAATCCAGGTTCTCCACTCTGAATCAATAACATGGTACTCTGCACCGAAGGATCCTCTTTTAGACTAACTACCAAAAAACCGTAACGTGGGCTGGTAGTCGCATTGGCTGTATGAGTATAAATCGGAATAATATTATTGGTTGCCTTACCGCTATCGTAGTCGGTCACAGCCGAAGTCCCAGTTTGTGCAAAAGAAAAGAAGGCCCCTGCGCCCGGTGGATAAATAGTCGCTTCCCAATCTCCCGATCCTTCCACAGCAATGGGTGGAGCCGCAACCCCAGCAGTATTAGCAAAGTAAGGTATGCTCTTGGGATTTAATTTCAAATAGAGATCTCCTCCCTCTAATTGGACTATATCAATCGTAGCTTTCAAATTACCAAAAGAAAGTTCTATAATACCACTACGCTGGTCTTTTACATTACTCAATATTGTGGCAGAAACGGTCAAAGTTTTACCACTCAAACCGACCGATATACCATCGTCCAATACTTTTTTGCTGAGAGATAAAGTCCCTTCGCCAAAAGTAAATATACCCAAACTGTAACTTCCACCATTAGGTGTAAACATCACTTTTTTTGTGGGTATCGCTAATATATTATCTCCATCGAACTGCACAGTACCATGACTATCCATATCCCAATAGTTAATGGAATAACCCAGCGAAGCTATTTCACCCTTATATGCCTCCAATTCTGTCGTATACCCTTCTTTTTTAACTGAGTTAATAGTCAATTTATATACATTATTACGTTTAAGAGATTGCCCAGAGCCAAGTGGGTGAATATTTGCCCGATGATAGGATACAGTACCGGAACTACTGTTTCTCACACCGATAATTAAACAAGTCGTAAACTCATCATTCTGTTTGGGTGATGCTACATAATTTTCAAAAGCGTATAATTTTCCAACCAGCTCATTGCCTCCGGTCTTGTTCTCAAATCCATAAAGTCTCGCAATACGCTCTGCATCTTTATCAAAAGCATTCGGTTCTCCGTTCCATACAAAAAGAGACGGGTATGCATTCCAAACCGATACAGTCTCAATAGTATATCCCGCCGCCAAATTGTATATATCAAAACGAGAAACAGCACGTTGTAATACAGCTTTAAGTTTAGTATCTTGCTTACCTTTTTTTAATGAGGCACTCATCAACAAAGCGTCGCTTTCCAGTGGTTTCGTAGTATATTCCGGTACATTTGTATCTGTACCCGACATAAACACTTGAATTTCCGCTTTTGCCTCTTTATAATTTTTTCTTTGAATTACAGATTTCCAGTCGGCTAATGTTTGAGAGCCATCTGTCGGTAAATAATTATCTCCCATATTAGCAACGATCAGAATATCATACGGTTCTGTCATGCTCAATCCAATATCCGAAAAATCAAATACCATATCGGTATTCATTACCAGCGGATTCTCCGGGGTTGCAATTAATTCTTTCAGCCCCTTAAAAGTTCCTGTTCCAGTACTATTCGATTCGAAAAAAAACAAATCAAGCGTCTTCACATTTTCTTCCCCAGCTTCGGGAGCTATTGCCGAACGTGTAGCTAATCCGCTAGTAGGATCCTGAACACTAAAATTTATGATTAATTTATCATTTTGCCCAGAGAAAAATCGATCGGCATCATCTTCTCTACAAGACAGAAAAAGGGCCATTACCAAAAGAGAAAACGACCATATTACTTTTTTCATACTATCTATTTTTATGATTATATATGTAATTATTTCTCCAAATCAATGTCAATATCGTCATCTAGTTCCCAATCGTTCATTCCTTTGTCATAGCGAAATATTTGTATTTCTAACCTAATTCTTCCAGAAAGCAATACGATCGTATCTGTATTGGCGGTAGACGTTGTCTTATCAAAATCTCTTAAAGCAGTTACTCTGAGACTTATAGGATAACCATCGGTATCATCGATAAGCTCAACTTTAAAACGATTGTTCTGAATTCCGTTAGGCAGTGTAGTAACAGAACCATTGATATCGGTTTTAAATGCCAAAAGAATAGCCTGCGATAAAATGTTACTTTCCACTCCGATAGAAGTCATCGAATTCGTATCTCGATATAACACAGCCTCTCGCTTCTCTGTCCACAAATAGTAATTACCACTTGTCCCCATTTGTCCGGCAGTCATGTCCCATTCAACAATATTGACATTCAGATGAACAGATGGTTGTCCCGCAGCCGTTTCTTTATCGGTATATCCGGGACCACTAACTGAATTAATATTAAAGACATACTTTTTATTTCGTACAATCTCAATAAGCTTATCAGCCTCAGAGTCCTCGAAATCAATCGGATAATAATATTTCGACCCCTTATACTCAGCTCCAACTACAAGACGAGTGTGTCTCCGATTTTCTGTTTCGGTCTGGGTATCATTATCATATAAATACAGCTTATTGGCAATAGATTGGTCGGAGATATTATAATCGCTTGATTCCAAAATAAGAGCAGTTCCCATATCTACTGGGGAATACGCCACTTGCACTTTATCATCGACGATATTATTCGAACTGTTACCCAAAAAACCTTTATCCGGAACATTGTACAAAGTAGCATCTTTCAGTGTAAATTCTGCAATATCGGTAGTCACATATACATCAACAGACGCAACCGACCGAATAAGACTCAACAACGGCCAATAATTAATTACTCCATCTTTCACCTCTTGTTTTTCCAGCATTCCCCACATGGGCAAACACGTAAATACAGGAGTATTTTGTAATAGTCTCTTCGGATCCTCATCTACCAACTCTTTCCGAAACACCTCCCAGTCGGCTTTCCCTATATATTGACTCTCGGTTACCTCATCGGGAAGCATCTTTTCAATAAACGATCGACAATTAGCAAAAAAATAAGCATCATAATCTTTACCAATAGGAAGTGTCGTACGCAACTTTCCATTTATTTTAAAAGTAGTTCGCCAACAAAGAAATTTCCCTTCTGAGTCAAAAAGCAATACATCAAGATTTTCGACAATATTTTCATTCGGAGTGGAATACTCGGTACTTCGACTCACTGGATCGGTTACAATAGATATTTCAACTTCCGACTCACCAGAAGAATAGTCTTCGGAAGAAGGTTCATCGTTAAACCTAGTTTGGCAAGAATAAAATCCTACCAGTGTAAAGATAATCGATAATATAAATAAATTTTTCATATTGTCACCTTTTTATAGTACGATCAGAGCTTTACGAATCTGCCATGAATCGACTGAAATAATTGCTTCCTGTTGAGTTGGTCTAATTACCACATCTATCCGTGTACCTTTTTTAGCCTTAGTTTCTGTGTCAACCGCCAATCGAGCTATCCCATTTTCCAAAATCGTAATGACGATATTATCTTCCAACCCACTTTCTGCCTCCATAGAGGCGGGCAATACTTTATTATTCGAAACATATTCGTCTTCGCTCTCAACATAAGTAAAATTGTCTTCTATTATAACCCGATCACCAGATTGGTGACCCTTAGAAACATGATAAGAATCAGACGCTCCTGCAACAGTCATACTGAGTTTTCCCGGATACTGTTTTTTAAAACTATTACCGTCTTTTATAGTAACCGCAATACTACATAACATTTTTTCAACCTCAACATTAATAACTTTCTCTTCTAATGGATTTGAATCGAACATCAAACTCCCTAGAAAAAGCTCCTGCGACGAGCCGCTATACGATTGAGAGCGACTTATCGGTCGTTCCCCCATTGCAAATCTTGCTGTAAAATAATTATCTTCATTAAAAAACACAATCGGGGCCTTTCCATCTACTCTATCACCCGATAAAATCCAAGCAATCAAATAGATACTTCCAGTATATCTTTGTTCAAGGAAATAGGGTTTTCCTCCTTTTATTTCTTCGTAAGGAATATGCCTCATTTCTACATTTTTCCCATTATTATCGTACAAATACAATTCTATATCATCTGCAACCGAACGATCGAAGTTAGCCGTACTTCCCTCATGCGTGAAGACCAAACTCAAAGCCCCATCTTCACAACCATAATGCGGCCCCTCACGAGTACACCCCATACAAAATATCACCAATAATACCAGAATTATCTTCTTCACGATACAATCGTTTTTTATCTACCATTATTCTTGGAGTAGTATTTCTACTCCAAGAATAATGGCAATCAGTCTTTATGCTATTTATAAATCTACATCTTGTGTCCTTACATCCCATTGAGCCACCTCTATATTGATGGAAATAGAACTTTCTGTAGGACTAACGACCGGCCCTTCTTCCTCTGCCTCCTTCGGCGTAGACCAACCCACAGTTTTAATATCTTTCATCGTTATGCGATAAATACTATTACGGTAGATTTTCCAAGCATCGTCTTTTAACAAATTAACTCTCCAATAACGAGTTACGCCACTTACACCTGTACCCGAGAACGTTCCTCGAACAATGAAAGCCACTACTTCATCTTTATCGAATACCGTTGCAACCGAACCGTTACCACCTTGCAAAGTAGTCGGAACATTCTCATATACATAAACCGGTTTATCATAAATCGCTGGTAAAAAACCATTCGTGGTCTCATCGGCATCGTCTTTTTTCACAGAATACACAGATTCAACCGTTTCCCCGTCCATAGAAAATGTCGTCTTGAAATTAGTAGCTGTGGCAAAACGCGTCCAATCTTCGAGCTCCTTATATTCAAAAGCACGCGATTGATTAATTCCATTAATAACCATATAACCGTCGAAGGTCCATTTCAAATCACTCGGAACCGTACCATTTTCACCCAATCCCAATATTTTAAGCAGGTCATCTTTGGGAGCAGTAATTTGATTTGAAGGGTCCACCTTAGGACTTTCAATTTTACTCAATAATCGACGAACAGAGAGATTTAGCGTATTCGTTTCCCCCTCCACAACATTAATCGTCCCTTCTGCCGCCATAGCAAATCCTGTGGAAGTACTGATATCTGCACGAGAATTTGAGCCATCTAATAAAAGCTCTTTATAAAGACTATTTTTTTTGAAATCCGTCAATGAAGCCGGCGCGGGAGAAGGTTCGCCCAAATTTTGATTGACCGCAGTGAGAACAGTAAGATTTCCTGCGTCGACAAGGAACGTGTACTGATTATTCGTGGCTAAAACTTCTGGCTTAAAATATTTTTGATAAGACCCGTCAGAGTTAAAAACAAAAAATTCCAACGATTTGATAGCGTTTTCATCGGCCGATCCTGCCTCCTCACCCGTTTGAGCCCGAGTAACGGTACTTCCTTTTATTTTAACAGTAATAGCTGCCTTTTTACCTTGAACAATAGGTTCGTTCATACTATTGTCAGAATCGCTACACGACAATAATGTACATACAGTTATAGCAACTGCCC
>NZ_JAIJHU010000121.1:0-2285 GCF_022723415.1 Barnesiella sp.
GTTGTCAGTGGTGTGAGGTATTTACTGCCGGTTCTCTTGCCGTCGGCGGTGTAATAATTCACGATAGCCGACCCGTTGCGGAACTGCACGGTGTCGGGCTGGTTCAGCAAATTGTATCGTATGCTCTTCATAGGTATGTGGGCTAATCTCTTGGATAGGTAGGTCATTTTCCAGTTAAAACAATATTCGATGGTTTGAAAAAATATCTTTCTTCAAGCTGCATCTTTAAAAATTGAGTGAGTTCACTCTCCTTCATAAGGACAATCCTTTCGGAATAAAAATTTGATTCCGGATCTGTTTTGACAATAAAATATGAAAATGTCTCACCGGGTGCAATTTTTTTAATAAACGAATATCCTGTATTGACGGGTAGTTCGTCTAATATGCAATCACCCATCAGATGCAGATAACTGAAATCGCCATGTGCCTGTAAAAAGAATTCGCGCATCAACAGAAGGTTCGATTTATTCTTTATCGGCTCCAATGACACCCAAGTTATATACCCTTCGTTTGAATGATTTGTCATTCGATACTCATCTACAATCTCATGCTGATTGGTGAATCCATTGACATATCTCAACGATACGGTATCAATCTCTATTGGACTCTGTGCATTTAAATTCATAGCACAAAACATGAAAAACGAGAAAAATATATAGACCATTGTTTTCATCACTCTTGCATATTTTTAATAGTTTCCTTTTTAGAATTGATAATCATTTCCATTAAAGTTTTATTTTCTTCAATCCATTGTCCATTAACAGATTGATCTCTTCCTCCTATGGAGTTCGTCGGTCGCCGTAGTCTTTTGTCTTTATCAAATTCCCGGACTCGTCGTAATATTTCCACTCCCCGATTTCCCAAATCTCAATCTCAAACTCTTCGTCACACACCATATATCCTTCGCTCTTAACGGCTCCACTTGGATAATAATCAATACTATGACATTTATATTTACAGAAAATTCGGCAATACCCCGTATATATACTGTCCTTATTGAGTTCTATCGAATCAATGGTACAACGTAATTCTCCTTCATCTCCAAACATATACCATGTGCCAGATATATTATCCGCTGTGTATTCCCCAAACAGAAATAATTTATTACGATAAAAACGCTTGTATAATCCATCTTTTTTACCACCTTTATAATATAGATCATATACGAATCCTCCTCCGACAGAATCTCTCCAATAGCCTTCCCTCTGCCCCAAATCATTCACCCGATTCATCGGAATCTTACGGCCGATTCCAAAAATGCCTGTCGCCACACAACCGGCAAAAAACAGCAATAGCACGCTCTTTTTCATAATTTCCTATTTTTAATACGACTAAAAAATGATTCTCTCGTTCCATTCAGAATAAAATTAAAAGCCGGCAACCGGTTTACGTTCACGGGTTCCGATAGAGATCTCGAAACCGTGACGCTTACCGTATTGTTCTTTTGGTCTTCTGCTTCAAAATGCCCTATAAAACGGTCCCAGCTATTTATGTCGACCAACAGGCATCCTGCCGATATAGGTCTTTTTTTAGTAATCATTCCTGTAAGATTATTTATTCCAGGCTTGTGTATATTAATACCCACTGCGTATGTCCGGCCATCGGTATATGCCGGATTTTCGTATCCTAATTCTATTCTCCCGCTACCGTCGGTATCCTCCATTCGCAAAGCCGTATAAGCCCCCTTATGCTTGCCTACTTTCGCATGATAAGTACCTTCGGGAACCGTAGCATAGTCGCTTCCCGAAGGATTCGTACAGGCCGCATATGTCTCGGTCGTTCCGTCTGCCAAATAAACCGTGGCAGTAGAAGATCCTATATTATAGCCGTTATCCTTGTCAAAAGTTTTGTTATCTGAAAAAAATATGGCCTGCGCATACAAACCCTGCAATAAATTACCGTCTACATCATAAGATTTATCTTCATCTACCCACTCATATCCTGTAAAAATCACCTCTCCTTCTATTCTGTCATAAGTCAATCGCCACGATTCCCCGTCCGGGTCTACATATTTTACCGGATTGTTATTACAGTAAGCATAAGGTGAGATGGAGTAATATTTTTCACAAAGAGGATCCATAGTGGTGAATCGGCAGAGAGCCGGATAATACATACGAGCATCGAAGTCGTAACTGTCATAGCCGTGCAGCTCTATAAACTCCTTTCCTCCGTATTTGTACGGCTGTTCTTCGGGCTGGTAATGGGCTTCATAAGGAAGACCGAAAGGATAGTATTGCATACGTTGGTAGGTGACGGTATGCTCTATGGGTTTTGGGCGAATAGGT
>NZ_JAIJHU010000122.1:0-2265 GCF_022723415.1 Barnesiella sp.
TGTACATAGAGGAAACAGTATGAGTCTCTATCTTTTCGAACCTTACGGACGAATGGAAAAAGCTCTCCACTATTTCGGTCTCCAAAGTTTATTACAAGCCACACAATGGGGACTTGGAGGAACGGGAACACCCCAACTTGTGCTTGATGATTTTAAAGTATATAACCAAGCCTTAACGGAAGAACAAGTAAAAATCTTATATGCCCGAGAAAGTATTCCAAACGGAATGTACACAGCAAGTGCTGCTGCAGATGCCAACCTTTGCTGGGCTTCAGAAGAAGCAGGAACTGCAGTAGGCACACTTATTGACATGCAGCCAACCTCTACAGTGGGTAATGAATTTACAAGGCAATGGGTAATCTCACCTATTGCAGGTAGTCTAAATGTGTGCAAAATCAGAATGGCTTACAATGAACGTTATCTTTCGGTTGATGATGTTGAAACTGCCCAATATGTCAAACTTGATTTTGCAGAAGGAAATACAAACTGGTTGTTGGAACCTGCTGGTGATGGCTATTTCTTTATTCATTCAGAAAAGCGTCCTCATTTATACATGAGAGTTGATCAGAAGCCTTTTTCTACTAAGAAAATTCTAAAAGTAGATTACTATAAAGGAGCAGACGCACCTTATTATAAATGGAGATTCAATCTTCTCAAATTCAAGCACGACTTGGAACGAAACGATTTCATGACCAATATGGGTTATGAAATTGTTGATAACATGAATACTGCATTTGGACTTGTTCCTATAAGGCCATTTACCACGAGTTCATCTCCTTTAGTAGCAGATAGAGACATCTACCCTTCTCTTTCTAATCATTATATTTTCAAAAAAGATTTAGATGATTCCTACAATATCTTCAGCAAAACATATCCTAATAAAGCTATCCATCCTAAGAGCAGAGATTTTTCTGCAAACCAGATAGTGGAATTAAATGATTGGCACAGCGGTTGGGAAAATCACTACAAGTATATTGTAGAGAGACCTAATCCTATGGGCAGAAAAATTAAGATTAAACCTATCATGTCGCAAACTTTAACGGTGTATTCTGGCGACTATCCAACTCAAGCAGGTGTAGTATTCAAAGCAGAAAAACAAGGAACAGAAGATGCTCATCTTTGGCAAGTATTTGCTGATAACGGAAGACTCAACCAGAACAAACAAATTTCAACCATCGTCCCAGGCATTTACACTATAACTACCCAGTTGGATGGTGGTAGAAAACTTTGTCCGCAGAATTACAATTTCACACAAGGAGCAGACATTACATTACGCACGTTTCAAGAAGATTATCGGTCTTCGTTCTATTGGTTGGTTGATTATGAACGAGATAATCATGGGGAACCAGTTAGAGACGGAACTTATACTATTCAACTCATGGGAACAGAAACTTCTCTTATGGGTAGTACTGATGGCAGTATTCCAGAAAGCTCTACCGTCAAAACAACAGAAATGAACAGAGAAAGTTTTGCTCTCACCAAATGGTTCATTACTCCAACAAGAGATGGTACTGGAAGTTTCTATATTCAGTCAGCTTCGGACAAGCTTAAATACCTTCACTGCAAAAATGCTTCTGGAGGCGAAGGAAACACTGTGGAATATTATTATATGCGCCAACAAGCTGAACAGAAAGCATATAAATGGCAATTCGAAAAGGTAACAATTCCAACACCATTAACACCTGGTACATATAGGATTCACCGCGACCCTTATTATGTTCATACTACCAATGACTCTAAAACACCAAATGTTGGTCTTGAATTAGGAAACTCTCCTTATAACGGCACATATACATGGCAAGTGGAACAAAATGCAGACTGTACATACTCCATTTATCTATTAGATGGAAGTACTCGGCTTTATTTCCACACAGAAAATAATCGTGTGGATGCGAGTGCTCCGCTAAAGATTGACCTATATAATAAAGAGCATGCTTATTCATACCGCTGGTTAGTCACAGGATCAGGACAACCTAACACATATTACCTCCAGTTAGTTGCCAATCCTGTTGACGGATACATGCATTTGTATTCTCATCATTTACTCTATGGAACACCATTGGAGATTTACAGGTTTGTCGATGTTGTTGATTATGTTTATCAATGGACATTTGAGAAAGTTGAATAAAAACACCCTTAATAAAGTATCCTAAGATTGATGACAAAGTCTCTTAGGATACTTTGCAAAGTTAATTACAGGAAGTAAGCTATACTCTCCACTTGACTTACCGAACCCAGATTTTTATCATATCCTTCGATATATAA
>NZ_JAIJHU010000057.1:0-18733 GCF_022723415.1 Barnesiella sp.
TGTACCGAATTCGGTACAATTAAAAATGCAGCAGGAAGCAACAATTTCGTGCTTTCTGTAAAAACGTGGATAGAAAGGACCAATGCAATCGGCATTCGTTCTAAGGCTGGTCGCTACGGTGGCACATATGCACATCGGGATATAGCATATCATTTTGGCATGTGGATTTCTCCTAAATTTCAATTACTTCTTGTTAAAGAGTATCAGCGACTAAAAGCAGAAGAACACCAGCAACTCGGTTGGTCGGCAAAACGCGAATTGTCTAAAATCAACTACCGCATACATACTGATGCCATAAAGCAAAACCTTATCCCGCAGGAAGTTACACCGGTACAAGCAAATATTATTTATGCAAACGAAGCTGACGTACTGAATGTGGCGATGTTTGGTATGACAGCAAAACAATGGAGGGAAGCTAACCCCGAACTGACAGGCAATATTCGTGATTATGCTACTATCAATGAACTTATCTGCTTGTCGAATATGGAGAATCTCAATGCTGTATTCATCGAACAAGGTATGCCACAGAGCAAACGTCTTGTTAGACTAAACCAAATAGCCATTCATCAGATGAGCATATTGGAAAGTGGCAATAATTACAACCGTAAGTTATTGAAATAAAGAATCATGAAAGGCGACAAGAATTACGATTATACAGATGAATTCAGCGATATAATTCATACTGAAAGATTTATAAGTGCGGCAGAGTTGTCTGAACTGTTCTTTTCTGCCCCCAAATGGATAACCCTTTTGATGAAGTTCCGTAATGTCGTGATGAGACCTTTCGGATTGAAAAAAGAAAGAAAGTTATCGGATTTGGTGCTTATCGAATCCGAGAATATGGCAACGGTATGCAAAAATGATAAACATCTTGATTTGGAAATTGTGTTTATGACCGAGAGCATGGAACGTGATAATCAACGCATATCTGTCAGCACAAAAGTCAGATTCCATAATAATTTAGGGAAATGTTATTTCGCCATAATCAAACCGTTTCATATTTTAATTTGCACGACACTCTTACAACGAGCAAAAAACAATATTGAAAAATCTCTTTACAGATAAGTTGCTTTTAACGAGATAAAACAGTCATAGCTTCATGCCCTTGCTTTTCCTTTGCGTCATGGGTGGGTATCTTCACTTCACCAAAAAAGCGGGGGAAGCGCAGCCGTTCAAAGCTACGTTTCCTCCGCCATCACACACATAACACAGTATATATAGAAAACACCTCACGGTGCAAATGGTTCACGGGACCGGTTCGGACGGAGTCAATTTGTAGGTTAATTTATCCAAATCTACCTGCATGAGATAATAACCCTGCGGAGTATATGAGATATTTTCCCCATCGAGTTTCAATCGTCCGGGACCTCCATCGCCATACTGGTCGCCCTGCGCCCAATCGGGCAGAGTGGTTATTTTAAATTCTACCGCAGCATCGGGATTTCCAGCGACCACAAAATCGACATATCCCTCATACCGATTATTCATTCGATAGGATTGCAGCACGGGTGCTGCCGCAATATCCCAGTTTTGATAATTACCGGGGACATACAGTTTGGGATACACGATAGGTTCGTCATAGGCCGTCACCGTAATGTCGCGAGGAGAAGAAGCGACGGTATGGTCGGCTGTCAACTTGGCTACTACCCTGACGAACAAATCACAAGGCTCTCCCGGTTGACCGTCCAGAATAAGAGTCGCCATATTCAATCGGGCGACAGTCACTGATACATAATCGGCATTCGATTCGGCTAATTGTATAGGATCGGGAAAATCTTTCCGGTTATCTATCTCCAATGTGTAAACGGGAGCAGCGGGGAAACCATAGTCTCCCGACGACCATGAGAATGTCTCGGCTATAAACCCCGACGAGGCTTCGTTCAACACCAAAGCCGGTTGTGCAAGAGGCGCCAGTTCGGGTGCAGCCTGCAAGTTATATTTGGGAGTATCCACATCGTTACAGGCGACAAGTGCCGACAAGCCTATCCAAACGGATAATTTAATAAAAGAAGATTTCATAATTCTGTCGTTTTTACCGTTAGTAGCCATAGTTTTGTTGTATGCCGGGGTTGGCAGCGATTTCCTTTGCCGGAATAGGATATAGATTATATTTGGTATCCAGCGATTTACCGGCATATACGCCTCCTTTCCACGGCCACAAATAATTACCGGAGGTGAATTTTTCGAACCGAATCAAATCGGTACGACGATGCCCTTCCCAATAAAGCTCACGCATACGTTCCTGCAAAATTTCGTCGAGTGTAATATCGTCTACCGAATCGTATTGCGGCATGCCTGCCCTATCCCTCAAATAGTTCATGTAGGTTCTCCCCGTTTCCCGATCGGCAGCTCCCCGATATGCGCATTCGGCATACATCAGATAGACATCGGCCAGCCGGAACAAGGGGAAATCGGTATCGGGATAAGATTCGGCACGGCCTGCTGCATTGTCCCAATCGGTAGAGAGCAGATTAGTAAACTTCACGACCGAATAACCGTCCTGATAGGTAGAAAGGTTGGTATTGTTAATACTTGCTCCTTCGCTGAAAAAGGCATAACGCTCGTCTTGCGGAGAGAATGAAAGTACCAGCGTAGAGGTAGAACGGGGGCCGGCCCAAGCATCGTTTACCCCATAATTTCTCGCCGAGATTTTACCTCCATACGAACCTACGGTGAGATACATCGTCCCCCCGTACGAACGAATCGAATCGCTATCGAAAGGAACAGTCATAAGTATTTCGCTTTCATTGCCGCCCCTCGCATAACGGTCGTTATCGCCGCCGAACAAGTATTTATACGTTTCAGCCAATCCATGATTCGTCCCGGTATTGTGCCGAGCGATTATTTTTTCACACTCGGCGGCACACAATCCGTATTGCGGCGTACCGGTATAAACCGCAGCATTGAGATAGAGTTTCGCCCGAATCATATTGACGGCATCGCGTCCTACCCTCCCATACTGAGGTTGTAAAGGAATAGACTCTTCTACGGCATTCAACTCGTCCAGTATGAATTGATATATCTCGGCTCTCGACTTCTGCTTGGGAGCCTCCATGATTTTATTCTCCTCGGTCACAAAAGAGACCGCACCGAACAGATCGATAGCATGCCAATAGGAAAGAGCCCGCAACACCCGAGCCTCGGCCCGATAGGTCTGTATCTGAGCAGCGACATCTTCGGGGACATCATTGGCAGCCAGCGCTGTCGGGGTCGTATTGCGTAAAAAGTCGTTACATAAAGCTATCTGAAAAAACACGCGGCTATACATGACATATACAAAACCGTTGGCTGCCGACCATGTGGACATACTCAGTTCGGGTAGTCCGGCATCGTTCCAACCTAACACGGCTTCGTCGGTAGGCAGTTCCTGCAAATTCCAATAGGCCCGCAGGTATTGCGCCTGTCCCTCGTCGAACCCTTGTATATCGGGATTACCGGCAGGGCCCTCTTGCCCCGACACGGCCAAACCGGCATATACTTTGGCTAACAGCTGCGTGTAATATTGCGGATTGTCCTTAAAATCGGACAACTGTATCACGTTATCGTCGATAGGTTTCAAATCGAGATCGCCCAAACAGGAAGACAAAGTCATCGAAAGAGCGACGCTCCCGCCTATAAAACATTTATATATAAAAGACTTCATATTTTTGTATTTTTAGAGGTTAATAGGTCAAAACGACACCCAACGTATAGGTCGTGGGCCGAGGATAAACATTATTGTCTATACCCGAAAAAACTTCCGGGTCGAGCCCCTTGTATTTGGTAATGACAAAAGGATTTTGTACCGCACCGTAAACTCTCAGCCGCAACGCATCGTCCAACAGGTGTTTCCAAGTATATCCCAGCGAAATGTTGTCGCAACGCAGAAATCCGGCATTCTTCAAATAATAATCGCTCATGTATTGCTGGGTTTCGAATTTCGCCCCACGCCGCATGATATTGCTCAGGAAACCTGCGCTGTTGTACATCGCGCTATATATCGAATTTTGAGATAATACGTTGTCATAAACATAATTGCCCAAGTTGGCCCGCAAAGAGATTCCGAAATCGAAATTTTTCCAATTCATGGTCGAGTTGATACCGATAACGACTTTCGGGTCACGGCTGTGGTGAATATATTTGTCCGATTCGTCTATGACCCCGTCGCCGTTACGGTCGGCATACAATCCCTCGATGGGATTACCATCGGCATCATATACTTGTTCATACAATAAATAACTGTATGCCGGATACCCTACTTTATGAGCCTGTACAGTATTGCCCGTACCTCCGCCTATACCTCCTACCGGAATGTAATAATCGGCACTCTCGCTTTTATTCAGTTTGGTTATTTTATTGGAGTTCCAAGCGACGTTCATACCCAAATCCCAAGTAAAATCTTTATTATCGATAACTTTTGCTTGAATATTGAATTCGATACCCTCGTTGCGCAAACGTCCCACATTGGTGTATATCTCGTTCGTAAGGTTGGACCCTGCCGGAACAGGAATACGACTAATCAAATCGTTCGTCTCGCGATAATAGTAATCCAACGATCCCGTAATGCGATTATTCAAAAATCCGAAATCGATACCGGCATTCCACGTCGTAGTCTCCTCCCATTTAATATTGGGGTCATAGCCGTTAGGACGTATCGTATAATAATATTGGTCGCCGAACGGATAGGATGCCGTAGGATAACCGATCGTAAACAACGGCATATACGGGAAATAACTGTCGCTAATGTCCTGCTGTCCCGTAATACCATAGCCCAACCTCAACTTCAATTCGCTCATAAACGAAGTCGCCCGTTCCATAAAAGGCTCGTTGATAATTTTCCACCCCAACGCAACGGCCGGGAATGCGCCCCAACGGTTATCTTTCGAAAAGCGAGATGTCGCATCGCCACGTAATGTGACTGTAAACAGATAGGTGTCCTTATAGGTATAATTCACACGCCCAAAGAAGGAAATCAACTGTAAATGGTCGGTATAGGACGAGACGAACCATTGTTCCTTATCGGGCATCAATGTAGTGCGGGTTCCTCCATCTTTATAAAAACGTTGCCACGAATATCCAGCCATAGCGTCGAGCCTACTATGTATCGACTCGAAATCCTGTTTATAATTGAGATAGAAGTCGAGCAACAAATTCCGTTTGAGTTGCCTCAACCGTTCGTCTTGTCCCAGCCCCGTTTTTTTATTCTCCTTGTAAGTAAGAGGGGAGTCGGGAGTCATGAGATTATGTTGAATACTATGAGAGACATCGTATCCTAAATTCAAGTTGGCATGTAAAGCCGGCAAAAAAGGCATTACATAATCGAGCTGCAAGTTACCCACGCTGCGATAGACATCGGCTTTCATGGACCGTTCGTCGATAAGCGATACCGGATTTACCGGTGCGATACCTATAAATTCGTCGGTTCCGGGTTTCAACCATGTAAAATATCCGTTACCGATGGGTAGATTATCGACCCGTACCGATTGCGACGGGTCGAAGGATACCGCGCCACCGATAGCACCTTCGTCGGCAAAACGGTTGTGCATATAAAAGCCCTTCACATTGGCCGTCACACTCAACGTATTGTCGAAAAATTTGGGATTCAACGTTATCGAAGCCGTCACCCTATCCATAGCAGAGGTTTTCAAAATACCATTCTGATTAGTATAGCTCACCGCAACCCGATACGGCAGAATTTTATACGTTCCACCTACACTCAGATTATAATCGCTACTGACCGACGTCCGCAAAATTTCGTCCTGCCAATTCGTATTGGCCGTCCCCAATAAATTATAAGCCGGGCTCCCTTCTCCGTAATAATCGGTTATCACCTGACGGAATTGGTCTCCGTCGAGTACCCCCACTTTATTACGAGGTGTATTCACATACATATTGGCCGTAAAATTGATTTGCGGTTTTCCCGACCGTCCCCGTTTCGTCGTAATAATGATAACTCCGTTCGATGCCCTCGACCCATAAATGGCCGTTGCCGAAGCATCTTTCAATATCGTGAACGACTCGATATTATCGGGAGAAATCATGGATAGCGAATTGGACATTCCGGTCACTCCCGAATTATCGACAGGAACACCGTCGATAACGATCAAAGGGTCGTTCGTCGCATTGAGCGATGAACCTCCACGAATACGGATATCGGCGCCACCCTCGGGTTTACCGCCGTTGAGAGTGACTACTACACCCGGTGTCTTCCCGACCAACAAATCTTGTGCAGAAGTCGCTAAACCTGCATTTATCTCATCGGGTTTCACCAAAGTAACCGACCCTGTGGCATCGCTCTTGCGGACAGTTCCATAACCTATCGCCACGACTTCTTGCAAAGCCACAGCGTTTTCCTGCAAAACGATCGTTATCTGCGAACGATTGTTTACCGGAACCTCCTGCGTATTGTATCCCAAATAGGAAACTACGAGAGTAGCATCGGGAACCACATCGAGACGGAACCGCCCATCGAGATCGGTCGCTACGCCCGCAGACGATCCCCGAACAATGACATTCGCCCCGATAACCGGCTCTCCCGAACTATCGACTACCGTCCCTTGCACGGCCATACGTTGCGCCGATAGCGACCACGACAGGCAACATAATCCTAACAGCAACCCTGACCGGATTTTCATGTGTAGTTTTTCACAAACTTTTCTCATATCAGATACTTTTGATGGTTGAACTCATAGACGATTGACCCCGATTGCTCCAAAAGAGCGAAGCTCTCCCCACAAGCGTTTGTACCGTCTGTATCTCATAGAACAACACCTTTGCTGTTTTGTTTGCCCGCTAAGATTATTTCCCTTAAAAAACGAAGAACGCTCGGGGTAATTCCCGAGCGTTCTTCGTTTCCATACGATCGACTGCTTAACTTTTCCTAACAAGAATATAACAATAGTCTTTATTCAATATGAGAGAATTGTTACCATAAGCCGTCTCAAAACGAGCAATGATCCCGTTATTACGACCGTTAGACTCATACAAATCGAACGCCGCTTGCGCATCGGCCAAGTCTTGTACCTTATCGCCGAAAGCATCGGTCACATACAATTCTTTCAACGTGCCTAAATTATAGTCGGCATAGTTTTGCAAGAGGTCTTTCCAACGATCGATAGTTTGTTCGTTTTCAGGAATATATGCCGAAATTTCCAAAACGGTTTCCAATGTTTTGTCGGAATCGAAATTAACCGTATAGTTATTACCCTTCAAATCGATCGCACTATCGAAATAGAGATATGCCATCGCCGTCCCGAAAAGTATCTTATTGCTGATCGCATAGAACTCTTGCAGAGTTTCATCGATATTCGCACCCACATACTTACCCAATGTACTAAAATCAAGAGGTAAATAATTGCGACACATTTCTACACGGAATTTATCCTTATCCATGATAGGACAACAATACACTTTTTTCTGTATGCCGAATACAGGATATATCAACGTATTGGCTTCCAGAGTCAACAACGGAATCGTCTCTTCTGTGGTTTGTTTGATACCTCCCTCGCCCGTAGCGTAATCTTTAAATTTCGTACCGAGGAAAGTTCCTAATTTATAATCCCGGAAAGAAGATATCATACTTTCCCACACTTCAATCCCTTTGTTTTCGGAACTTCCGGTCAAAACCATTTCTATGGTAGCAATCATCGTTCCATCGAGTTTAAACGTCGCTTTGTATCGATTGCCTTTTTGATCCTGCACATACAGGATATTATTTTCCTCATCTTTCGAAGCATTTCCCACAGCGGCCCATATCTCGCTCACATTTTTGTCAACGTAAGCAGACAAATCGGAATAGGTCGTTTCAAAATAAGTTTTAGTATCCCCCTCAGGAGTTCCTCCTCCCGTACCGTCTCCGGGTTCTTCTCCTTTTTTATTATCCTCACTACATGATAATAAAACGAGAGATGACATAAATATACAGAAAAACCAAGCAAATTTCTTTCTCATACTTCTTAAAACTTTAATAATTACTACTATTTTCCTTCTTCTCTTTCCATTATTACATTTTTTTCTTTACTTTGCCGATACAAAAATATAATATTATACTCAAAGTCATTTAAACAAATCGGATTATGAAGAATTTTTATCTTATTTTAAGTTGCTGTGCCCTATTTTCTCTAACGGCACATAGTGAAAATTTCTCAGGAGACGACTTTAACGGAGCTTGGGAAAGCGACGGAGGTAACCAGAAAGTACAACCCGTAGGCTGGCATGCATTATATTCCAATATTAGCGGTTTCACATCGATGAAAGCCGGAACAGTTTCCAAAAGTGGAGACGACACCAATGCCTACCCCACCATCGAAAACACTTTCGCAGGCAGTATTATGTGGGGAACCAAAACGGGTTACGTCATTCCGGGAATACTCTCATTAGGAACTCCGTGGATATATGTAAACACCAATTATTTCACAGCCGCAACAGGGGATTTGGGTGTAGACGGAGGTGTAGAATTTACGGGACGTCCCAGTAAAATCACCTTCAAAGCCCAATACTACAATGCTCCTACAAGCGACATAGACGATGCTGCCCATATCAAAGTCTATCTATGGAAGGGCTCGGCCGAGTCGACCGATAAAAACGGAGCCAACCATACCGACGAAATGAGCGCCGTTCTCGCCGGGAATGCGGGTGCGGCCTTGATAGGGTCGGGAGAATTGACCATCGATAACGATATAGATGCTTTCGAGACCAAAGAAATCTCTATCGATTATACATCACAAGAGATTCCCGAAAAAATGAACATCGTGTTCTGTGCATCCAACTACCTCAGTAAAAAACCGGAAAAACCGCTCGAAGTTGCCGAAGGAAACTATCTGCAAATCGATGACGTTGCTGTCGTGTACAATTCTACCGGAATTGAAAATACCCAAAACGAAGAGTTGGAACTGACGGTTACCAGACAAGGTTTTTCGATAAACGACACCTCCGTTCAACCTGTCACTATTCACGAAACAGACGGTCGATTGATAAATCAAGGGCTTGTAAATAACGGTCGATATGACTTCCCGTTCACCCCGGGTAAAATTTATATCGTAAAAGTAGGGAACGCTGCTTTCAAAGTTTGTGCCCTATAAATAAAGTTTTATGAATCGAATCTATATTTACGTCATGCTGTTCAGTGGAATCTTATTCCTCAACAGCATGACGTGTTTTGCAGCCAACGAAAAACTATCGGCCTCATCGCGCCAAACGCTCGATCAATTAATTCGATCTGGCAATCGATTGGAAAAATTATCCAGACAGGATAAAGATCTGCGACTTCTCGTTCAATGCGACGAGCATACGACCGAAAACGATTTACTGGAATGTTTTGTTTTATCGTATGTGGCATTGGGAAACGGATTCTATACGATATGTATTTCACCGTCGGAATTGTCTCGTTTTTTAGACTCTGACTTCGTAAAAAGAGCCGAGCTTCCTCGAAAAGCATCCTTATCCTTAGATGAAGCACGTACAGAAACGAACGTAGTACTGGTACAAAACGGGGAGTCTCTTTCATCACCTTATACCGGAAAGAATGTCGTATTGGGGTTCGTAGACTCTGGATTCGACGTAACTCACCCGGCCTTCCGCTCGTCTGACAACGAGACCCTCCGAATCGCAAGATTCTGGAATCAAATCGATAACAAACTACTGTCGGATAAAGAAAATATTCTTGCCGAAGGGACTGACAACGAAGAGCAAACACACGGAACCCATGTAGCCGGAATAGCCGGTGGCAGTTATTTCGGGACAATAGCGACCTCGGAGTCCACGACACTCGACAAGAATCCCTATTACGGAGTAGCTTATGATGCCGACTTAGTAATGGTAGGATCGACATTGGAAGATACCGATATTCTGAATGGTATTAAATATGTATTCAACTATGCCGACTCGATAGACAAACCGGCCGTAGTCAACATTAGCCTAAATACTTCTTACGGGCCGCACGACGGGACTTCGCTTTTCGATCAAGCCATCGATGCCATGCTGGGAAAAGGAAAAATTCTGGTCGGTTCCATCGGGAACGATGCCAAAAACAAAACTCATGCTTCGATGGAACTCAACAATGCAGAGACTCCTGTACTGACATTTTTCAAACCATCGGGATACGCCGCCAACACATTCGAAGTTTGGGGTGAATCGGACGGGTTTACCGTTACCGTTTCGCTAACCGACTCGCAAGGCGAAACCGTATGGAGTTGTACCTCGAACGGTACGGACCAATCGTTTTCCGTCCCTGCCGACTTCAACTATTCGGAAGGCGGAGAAATCGCCTACTATACCGAATTGTGGAACAACACGAGGCGCATGTATAGAGTCGCCTTGAATAATCTCAATCTAAAAGGTTACGACATACAAATAGGAGTAACGGGCGAAACCCAACACATCGATCTCTGGACCGACAAAAACAGCGGACAGTTCACCGACAACGGGAAAAGCACACATGTCAATTTCGATGCCGACCGTACATTAGGGGAATTGGGAGGAACAGGAAAGAGAACCATTTCTGTCGGAAACTATACAACCCGAAACGTATGGACAAATTTTTCGGGAAAGAAACAGTCCATGTTGATCGATTACCCGTTGAATAAAATCAACTACACTTCGAGCCGAGGTCCGGCTTCGGACGGCCGAGTAAAGCCCGACGTGACGGCTCCGGGAGGAATGATTTTCAGCGCCGTATCTTCTTACTCCGATTACTATAAGGAGAGTAGCGCCAACACTGTCGCCCGGGCAACGATAAACGGGAAAAGCTATTATTGGGGACAAATGACGGGAACATCGCAAGCCTCGCCCTTTGTCGCCGGAGTCATTGCCACATGGTTAGAAGCAAATCCAGAACTATCTCCCGAAGATATACAACTGATTTTGAAAAAGACCGCCCGCCAAGATTCCCATACAGGAGCATGTCCCAACTCCATTTACGGATACGGGAAAATAGACGCTCTCGCCGGAATCAAAGAGGTGCTTTCACCGAGCGCCATCGACAACTTGTCGACAGACAAACTATACAAACTTTATCGAGACGGAATTTTATTCACATCGCAAGCGGGTAAAATAAACCTCATATTATCGACCCCGGACGGAATCATAAGATACTCCGATAAAACAGATGTCGAGCCCGGAACCCGAATCGAATGGAGAGAACTCGGATTGAATACCGGATTGTATATCCTTCATATAAACGGTTTTTCGGAAAAGATATTTGTACCATAAATAAAAAGAAAGGGAGAAGATCAAAAAAACTTCTCCCTTTCTTCATTATCCCGTACATTACATTATTACTCATGATGATGTTTCCCGCCATGCCATTTCATCATGGCTCTCGGGAATTTCATTTGGGCATTTTTGAATTTAAATAATTTTTCATTCGACAGAAAGGTTTTGAACTTGTCGTAATATTCCCGATCTATCTTTGCCAACTTCTCGTCCTTTTCCAGTAAAACTTCGGCCGCTTTTTCATACTCGACATCTGAAACAGCCGTTTCCGAACGTACTATTTTCCGAGCAAAGGTTCGAGCCTCCCTGTCTACCGTCCATTTTTTCCCTTCCATCTCTTCATACAAGGGAAAGAACTGTTTCGCCTCTTGTTCGGAAAGCCCGATCTGTTTCATCATAAAATCCCGACGGAATTTACAGAACCGGTCAAACTGTTCTTTTCGCTGTTGCTTCGCCTTGTCGTTATTCTTATTCTGTGCCGAAACCGAAACGGGCAATGCCCACAATAAAACGGCCGATAATAATAAAATTATTTTCTTCATAACTACTTCTCCTTTAATAATCGCTATCGGTATAGAGCATTTCATAAGCCGTGTAATCATCGACATAATAAGCGATCCACTCGTCTTCTATCGTACTTCCATCTGTCGCCGAAGCCGTCATTTCCATATCAGGAGTTTCTCCTTTTTCCACCGAGAATATTCCCGTAAACATTTTCATCATAAGCCATATACCGGCAAACATGGCTGCCATATAAATCCACGGTCTTACCCGAAGCCATAACGAAGGTTGCACGAGTTCGGGAAATTCCCTTTCCGGCAAACTTTCCGTCATCTTTTCGGTGAAATCGGCAAAATAATTGCCGGGCACTTTCATACCGTGCTTCCTACCGATTTCATCTAACAGGGGAGTTTTCTTTTCCATAGCTTCACCTTTTGTTTGTTAGACACGAAAATAATGAAAAGGTTTAAACATGATCTTGCAGATATTCCTCTATTTTTTTCGCCGCATGGTGATACGATGCTTTCAATGCACCCACCGACGTTCCCAGAATTTCGGATATATCTTCGTATTTCATTTCGTCGAAATAACGCATATTAAAAACGAGGCGTTGTTTCTCCGGGAGTTGCAAAACCGCTTCTTGCAAAAGCCTCTGTGCACGATCTCCGTCGAAATATTCGTCGCTCTCTACATGAGAGAGCAGGAAATCATCGGTATCGTCGGCCGTAAGATTCCGTCGTTCCCGTTCCCGTGCCAGAAAAGTCAATGCCTCATTCACTGCAATACGATAAAGCCAAGTCGACAATTTGGCATCCCCTCTGAAATACTCGATACTTCCCCATGCTTTTAAGAATGTATTTTGCAATAAATCATTGGCATCGTCGTGCGAAAGTACCATTTTTCGAATCTGCCAATATAACGGCTCACTATACCGGGCCACGACCCGTGCGAATGCCTGCCGCACAGTCGCCGGATTCTGTAACTGCTCGATAACAATATCTTCGTTATAATCTTGCATATTCCCTCTTTTCAGCGGGTAAAGATACGTAGAGCCAACGGTTTATTCCTAACATATTTCATTCTTTTTTGTTATTTTTATTATTCGGTGAACTTCATAATGTTTTAATACATTACCTTTGTTTCCGAAAAACCACGAAGGAAACGGCCAATTCCCCGACAAGAGGATAGTGCGGTTTTCCTTTACGGTTTTATACAATCTCGAAAACATGGAAATAAATTCTATACTCTTGGCATTTCTCCTCACGATGATAGCCGGCCTATCGACCGGAGTGGGAAGCCTCATTGCATTTTTCGCCAAGCGAACCAATACGAAATTTCTTTCTGCGGCATTGGGGTTCTCGGCCGGAGTAATGATATATATATCGTTCATGGAATTGATGCCAGAGGCATTGGGTATGCTCAGCGAGAATTTCAGCCCGCGCATGTCTAATATCTACATGCTGATCGCATTTTTCTCGGGGACATCGTTTATCGCATTGATAGACTTCTTGATTCCCGAAGACGAGAATCCTCATGAAGTCCACCGCGTGGAAGAACTATCGGGACAACAACGATTGCACCGTACCGGAATACTGATGGCACTGGCTATCAGTATCCATAATTTCCCGGAAGGACTCGCTACATTCGCATCGGCACTGGGCAATATCGACATAGCTATTCCCATCGTCATAGCCATTGCCATTCACAACATACCGGAAGGTATCGCTGTCTCCGTACCCATCTATCAAGCGACGGGCAGCCACAAGAAAGCATTTTGGTATTCCCTGCTTTCCGGTATGGCCGAGCCGGTAGGCGCACTCATCGGATTCCTGTTTCTGTTACCTTTTTGGACTCCCACGATTCACGCGCTTCTATTGGCATTCGTATCGGGTATTATGGTGTTCATTTCATTCGATGAGCTGCTGCCGGGAGCCGAAAAATACGGTCATCATCACTACGGCATAGGAGGCGTCATCACCGGCATGGCAGTCATGGCAGCCAGCCTCCTGTTTTTCATCTAACACCCGGATAATATCCCGTCCTCGAAAAATCACTACTATTGATGATTGTAAAGAAAATTTTTCTCTTGTTACTTTGTGCAAAAATTCAAAGAGAGACTCGCTCTTTCAACAGGTAAACAAATCTTATGAAAAATTTTCTGCTCGCGTTCATCTTGGGAACTTTACCATTTCTTGCAACCGGTAAACCGATACCGGCGATTACCGATTCTTTGGGAAACCGCATATATAACCTGAATGCCATTACTATCATCAGTAACCCCAAATGGGATTCGAAACTGTTCGAGTTCCCCGGTTCCATCTCTTATCTCAACACGGGCAATCTCGACGAAATGAATATCCGTTCGGTCAAGGATATTTCTACCGTCGTTCCCAATCTGTTTATTCCCGATTATGGCTCCAAACTCATTTCCTCGGCCTACATACGGGGTATAGGTTCCCGAATCAACTCTCCCGCCGTAGGCCTCTACGTCAACAACGTTCCCTATCTGGATAAAAGCGCTTTCGATTTCGACTTCATCGATATTGCAAGTATCGAAGTCTTGAAAGGGCCGCAAGGGACTCTCTACGGAAGGAATACTATGGCGGGACTCGTGAACATAAAGACTCTCTCGCCTTTGGAAAAACAGGGCTCGAAAATAAAATTGAGTTTCGGGAATTACAACTTATGGGGAGTCGCCGCTACTACCAGCCAAAAACTTACCGACGATTTCGCATTCTCGATAAATGCCCGCTACCGACAGGACGACGGCTACTTCAAAAACGAATATACCCGACAAAATAGCGGAAGTACCCGGTCGGGCGGTGGAAGAGTACAATTAGACTGGCGGGTAAACAGGCATTGGAAGTTGAGTTTCAGCGGTGACTACGAGGGTAGCGACCAACAGGGATACCCATACGCCGGTTATGACAAAACCCTGAAAAAGACCGGCAGCATCAGTTACAACGACGAAGCCTCGTATCGTCGCGACATATTCACGTCGGGCCTGTCGGTTCAATATCTCCACGACCGATTCATCTTCACATCGACGACGGGTTATCAATTCCTCGACGACGATATGCATTTGGACCAAGACTTTACTCCCCGCTCCATATTTACATTACAACAAAAACAAAAAATGCATGCGGTTTCACAGGAATTTGCCGTCAAATCGCACAAAGGCAAACGTTGGGAGTGGGTAGGAGGCTTATTCGGGTTTTATCAACAAACCCATACGGACGGCCCGGTAGATTTCAGACAAGACGGGATAGATTTGCTCATCACCAAACAGACCAACAACCAACTGGCAGCTCTCAAACAGGACCCTGCATTAGCGGGAATGCCCGATATTACGATAGATATAGATAATCGAAACCTGTATATCGACGGCATTTACAAAACACCGGCCTACGGTGCTGCCGCCTTCGGACAAGCTACGCTCAATCGTATTTTTATCGACGGTTTATCGGCCACCGTAGGCTTACGAATAGACTACGAACATACTCGCATTTACCATCACACCCATGCGACCGAAGCTCTCACAGGGCGTGCCAACGTCACGATCAATATGGGTAATCGCCCCCCGATGTCGATTCAACAGCCTTTTATCCTGCCCCTCGGCATCGATGGAAAGGAGTCGATGAACACGATAGAACTGTCTCCCAAATTCGAAGTGAAATACGCTATCGGCAATAAAAGTTTTGTCTACGCCTCGGCAACCCGCGGTTACCGGTCGGGAGGATACAATTTCCAGATGTTCTCCAACTTGATACAATCCCAAATCCGGTCCAGCATGATGAGCGAACTGATGAAGAACATGGGAGGCGGGGGAAACGGAGGTCGTCCCGCACCGAGTCGCAGTGCTGCCGGAATGCCTGCCTTCGAAAACACGACCGACGTGAACCAAGCCATCTCGTATAAACCCGAACATAGCTGGAATTACGAAATAGGCGGCCGTTCCCAGTTAATCGACCACCGGCTGTTTGCCGATTTATCTTTATTCTACATCGATTGCCACGATCAGCAAATAGCCGCCGTAAGCGGATATGGCCGTGTCACCAAAAATTCGGGACGCACCACCAGTTACGGATTGGAGGCTTCGCTGCGAGCCACCCCGACCAACCGGCTGTTACTCTCGGCAACCTACGGTTACACCCATGCTACCTTCCAAGAATACAACGACGGGAAAAACGACTACAAAAACAATTTCGTCCCTTTTGCACCGGCTCATACGCTCGCCCTATCGGGCGCTTACACCCTGCCCTTAGACAAAGAGACCGACTTGACTTTCGACCTACAATACCTCGGCCGAGGAAAAATATACTGGACCGAAGCCAACGATGCCGCTCAAAACTTTTATGGGCTGGTAAATGCATCGATTATCCTTTCGGGGAAATACGCCGATTTGAAACTATGGGGAAAAAATCTGCTGAATCAACATTATCAGGCGTTCTACTTCGAGACCATGAATGCCGAGAACTTGTCTATGCCCAACAGCTTCGTACAGTGCGGCCGCCCGATTACATTCGGCGCAGATATCACCATTAAGTTTTAATTCTCCTTGCCCCCTCCGCAGAACTTTGTTCCGCGGGTCTCCCTCATACCGCTAACGCAACACCCCGTAAGGCTACGGAACACGGCAAGGGAGAAGATTGGATAGTTCCGGCTTGCTACATAAAAAATAAAGCAAAAAAGCATCTCCCTCCTCCTCTGTGTTTTGCGACAGCAAAATATAGGGGAGGTGGCCGTAGGCCGGAGGGGTTGGTCTTACAAAAAACTCCTATTCTATCTTTCTCACCCCCTCTCCGTCGAAAACTATTGTTTCTTCTGCTTTCCCCCCCCTATCGCTATGCGACACAAGGGGGAGAAGCGTAAAATCTATCCTTACATCACAAAAGAGAATGTTTCTTTAACCCCCTCTCACCCATACCCTGTGGCATTGCAGGGCATTCTCACACATTCCTCCCCAGCCGTGTCCCGTAATATCGCAGGGTATTGTGGCAATCGATATAAAAATAATCCTTACTATTCACATACAGAAATGGCTGTTTCCTCTTGAAACAGCCATTTTCCCATATTTTATCTTTCTATTCGGCAAAAGTCAAGCCTTGCAATTTATCCCATTCTCCACGGGTAAAATCGGGTATCTGTACAGGAACGGAGCCGTTGCGAACGGAGTAGTCGGTCAACTCGACCAGACACGACCATTCGGCTGCGTCGTAAACGTCCATATCGAGAGGCAAACCGTTTTTCAAGCAATGAATCAGACGATAATCCATAATGAAATCCATACCTCCGTGTCCGCCCACTTTGCGAGCTTTCTCGCCGATCTCTTTGCAGAAGGGGTGTTCATACACTTTCAGCAGAGAGTCGAGAGTTTGCTGGCTGACAAACTCATGCGCATTGGGTTCCAAAGCGATCCCCGTAAGCGGATATTTCTGAGCGAAACCTTTCGTACCGCTTACCATGTGAATGCGGTTATAGGGACGAGGACTGGTAACGTCGTGTTGTATCATGATGGTTTTCCCTTTGGCGGTACGAATAAGAGTCGTGTTCATATCACCCATATCGATACGTGCCGTATCCTCGCCGGTAATACCATGTTCGGCTGCATAAAGATGCATACCCTTTTGCGCATTAGACATGGAAACCAACGTAGCCATGCGGTCGCCCCGGTGAATGTTCAATATCTGGGCGACAGGACCTAATCCATGAGTAGGATAAGGATTACCGGCCTCCTCTTTCTGGGCTTTTAACCGCCACATGTTTTTATAACCGGTCGCCGTAGTGTCGTAATTATAAGAACGCAAGTCGTGGATATAAGCCCCCTCGGCATGCATCACATCTCCGAACAAGCCTTGTTGTGCCATATTGAGCGTTGCCATTTCGAAGAAATCGTAACAACAATTTTCCAACATCATGCAATGGCGGCGAGTCTGTTCGGCCGTATTTACCAAATCCCAGCACTCGGCTACGGTCATTGCCGCCGGTACTTCCACGGCGACATGTTTTCCCTGTTTCATGGCATAGACAGCCATCGGAGCATGAGAGTGCCAATCGGTGCAAATGTAGACCAAATCTATGTCGTCCCTTCCGCACATCTCTTTCCAAACGTCCTCACCCACATAAATATCGGCGGCAGGAAGTTTGTGCGAAGTAAGTATTTCATTCGCTTTGTTTACATTCACCGAATCCAAATCGCATAAAGCGACAACTTTGGCATCGGGCAGATAGACATACCGTTCAATAGCTCCTCTACCCCTCGCTCCTAATCCAATAAAACCGACTCTCACCGTATCCAAAGGTTCGCAAGCCAACTTCAAAACACTTTCCTGTCCGGCAGGCCTCGCAGGTTCTTCAAACGGATTACGTGGTGTCGTAGTACAAGCACTACACAACAAAAGCGCAGACAGCGCATAAAACATTTTCTTCTTCATGGTTATATTTTTCAGCATAAATAATAAATTTCCATCTCACCTCAAACTCCCAACAGGCCGAAAATAAAAAGATTTATACCCAGCCCTATGGTGTCAAAAAGGTCTTTTCCGCCTTGTTTAGAGGCCAAATCAAAGATAGCGCAAGAGAACACAAGCAAACGAATCTGTTCCTATCCAAAAGCATTCTATCTCTGCATTTTACGCAAATATAGGGAAAGGTGAGCGCAAAGGCAATCAAGAAATCTAATTTCCGATTTGACTATGCCGAACCGCATCCTATATTCTTTTCTACAAATATAAGGAAAGGCAACCACTCAAAAAAAGAACTTGCTCATTTTTTCGCTAAGCCATATCTCATATTCGACAGAGCCAAAGATACATAAAGAAAAACTCATTATGAAAAACGACAACATTTTTTATCTATCGAAAGGCTTCGAAAGAGAAAAATCTCTTAGATATCTATAAGGTTTTAAATCTTTATCAAACTTAAAAAGTCCCCCCGAAAAAACCAACATTTTATTCGACTTTTAATCGTTTCGGTGATAGTATAGCCTAATAAAGTTTTATTAAGAATTCTTTCGAAAAGGGAATAGGAGGTTATGGCTCAT
>NZ_JAIJHU010000058.1:0-18709 GCF_022723415.1 Barnesiella sp.
TTGCCATGTCTGTAAGGCTGATGTAGTCTTCTTCATTGTACTTGACAACGCTAATATCTGTATTTTGAACGGTAATTTTTGCCATTGTATTGTAATTGATGCAATGAGTTTCAATCACAAAAGTCGCTATAATTTGCGAGATTATGTCTTTTTTAATGGACTATTTGCAAAGATGAAATACAACAATTCGATTATTGGTATTGTCTTTCCCGACAATTATTTTAATTCTATATTAGAAAGAATTATTGAATAGTGCTGTGTTTCAAGTATCTGAAATTCAATTTGTTAATAAAATATTGTCTTTGATTTTCAAATAATTCGCTAAAAGTTTATTCTTCAAATGGTTGTATCGAGCCGTCGAAAATCTAAAATATATTGAAATAGAGATATTGCCGATTTTTCTTCGATTATTCCGCTGTTTTTCGATAACTTTGCGCCGAAACATAATCAAATAACAAGTGTCATTATTCGAGCTTTTTGTTTTGGCTGTCGGGTTATGCATGGACAGCTTTGCCGTGTCGTTGACATCGGGTGTCCTTTTGAAGCCTTTTACGTTATCCCGTGTTTTGAAGATAGCCGCTTTTATGGCAGTTTTTCAAGGAGCTATGCCGCTTATCGGTTGGTTTTTGGGCATTGGGTTTAAGAATTATATAGAAGCCTACGATCATTGGGTAGCATTCGGTGTTTTACTCTTTTTGGGAATGAAAATGATTTATGAAGGCTGGCCCCGGAAAGGAGAGTCCGAACCCTGTTGCATTGATCCTGCCGATACGCGTACGTTGGTAGGTCTTTCGTTGGCTACGAGTATCGATGCTTTGGCCGTGGGTATTTCGTTTGCGTTTCTCAACATGACGATGATTACGCCCACGATAGTTATTGCCGGTGTCACATTTGCCTTTTCTTTGGTCGGGGTTTATATCGGTCGTCAGTTCGGCCGCCGTATACATAACTTTGCCGAGGTCGTCGGGGGAGTTATCTTGATAGGGATAGGCGTGAAAATCTTGTTGGAACATTTGTTTTTTTAGGAGGTTATGGATAAAAGATATGCTCGTTCATGGTGGGCAGTCGTTCTGTTTTTGGTCGTGTTTCTGTCGACAAGTGCCATACGTCGTTGCGGCAAGAACACATATCGATATGACGAGGGGCTGATATTCGGCACTTTTTACCACATAACCTATAAATATCCCGAATCATTGTCCGAGGAAATCAAGAACCGGTTGTTGCAATTCGACGCTTCGCTCTCTCCGTTTAACGATACTTCTATTATTTCGCGGATTAATCGCAACGAACCGGTCGAGACCGACCGGTGGTTCGAACATGTTTTCAATGCTTCGCAGCGTATATACACACGCACGGGTGGGACGTTCGACCCTACCGTATCTCCGCTTGTCAATGCATGGGGATTCGGTTTTAAAAAAGGGGTTATTCCCGATTCTGTTCAGGTCGATAGCCTGTTGCGGCAAGTGGGTATGAATAAATTGGCTCTTGAAAATCATCGGGTATTAAAGTCCGATACTTGTATTACTCTCAATTTTTCGGCCATAGCCAAAGGATATGCCTGCGATGTGATAGGACAGTTATTGTTCGATAAGGGAATCGATGATTTTATGGTCGAAATAGGCGGCGAGGTATTCGCCCGTGGAAAAAATCCGGAAGGAAAAATGTGGCGAGTGGGGGTGAACCGTCCCACTATTGCCGATGGCGAAGCCGGAACGATCGAAGAAATCGTGCAGATAACCGATGCCGGATTGGCTACATCGGGTAATTATCGCAATTATCGTATGGTGGACGGAAAACGGATTGCACATACGATAGACCCCGTAACAGGTTATCCGGTACAACACACGTTGTTGAGTGCGACGGTAATGGCTCCCGACTGTATGACTGCCGATGCATATGCTACCGCTTTTATGGTTATGGGATTGGAACGCAGTAAGGCATTGGTCGATTCTTTGCCGGGGGTCGAGGCTCTGTTTCTCTATCAAAACGGTAGCGATACTACCCGGATAGATTATTGGGCAACGCCCGGAATGCGGGAAAAGATAGAGCGGTAGAATAATCTCTTGAAGCCATGAAAAAGCAGATAAAAGAAATCCCCTCGATACTCTTCCTTATGATTTCTTTTGGAATAGCCATTCGGGTAATGACCGGAGGAAAGGAAGAAGTCCCTCTGCACTGGAATGTCCGGGGCGAGATAGATTCGTGGGGCGACACGTGGACGATCGTTCTTCTTCCTGTCATCGCTTTGGCGTTGTATGGATTACTCACCCTTTTGCAACGTTGGCCTCAATGGTGTAACTATCCCTGCAAAATAACCGATAAGGCAGGCGCATATAAACTCATGTCGGGTATGATAGGTCATATTAAGAACCTCGTTATGCTGCTCTTTCTCTATATTACGCTGTCTGTGGCGCAAATCATAGAGCTGAGTACCTGTGTGTTGCTACTTATCGCTCTTGCCATACCGTTCATAATTATTGTTATGTCCAAAAAATTCGAACGGTTTTCTTGAAACCGATTGCCGATGATTGTTGCTTCTTTTTGATTCGGTTGTCTTGTGTCTCGGTGTTTTTTACTTGGCCTAATTATGCAACGTCAATGTGATTTCCCCGCTTAGCGAGCGGTTCATATTTTCTTTTACGACTTTGGCGGAATAGCGGTGACCGAACAGGAACATAAGTTTGGTAAGTACGGCTTCGGTTGTACTGTCATAGCCGCTCACTACGCCCACGTCTTCGAGTTTGCAACCGGTTCCGTATCGGCTCATTTGTACGCTTCCTCCCATACATTGGCTCACATTGACGATAACGATGCCTTTGTCCACGGCCTCTTTCAGTAAGTAGAGGAACCACTCCTTCACGGGAGCGTTTCCCGATCCGAACGTTTCGAGCACGACACCTTTCAATCCCGGAATGTTTAGAATGGAGCGCACGGTTTGTTCCGATATGCCGGGGAACAGTTTCAGTACTACGATGTTGGTATTCATCAAATAGTGCGGACGCAGAGGTTTCGATGTGGTGCGGGCGATTTGGTTTTCGTCGTAGTGAATGTGTACCCCCGCCTGTGCCAACGGAGGATAGTTGGTCGATACGAATGCGCTGAAACTTTCGGCACTTATTTTAGTTGTACGGTTCCCTCTCAGCAGATGGTTCCCGAAAAAGATACACACTTCCGGGACCAGAGGTTCACCGTTGGTATTTTTGGCGGCAGCTATTTCGATGGCGGTAATCAGGTTTTCTTTGCCGTCGGTGCGCAACATGCCGATGGGAAGTTGCGAGCCGGTGAGAATAACCGGTTTGTTCAGATTTTCGAGCATGAAACTGAGAGCCGATGCTGTGTATGCCATCGTGTCGGTTCCGTGCAAGACGACAAATCCGTCGAATAAGTCGTAATTGTCGGCGATGATGTGTACCAGTTTTACCCACGAGTCCGGTTCTATTTCCGACGAGTCGATGGGGGGCTCGAATTGTACCGTTGAGATAGAGAATCCAAGTTGTCGCAATTCGGGAACTTTATCGAGAAGGTGATGAAAATTAAAAGGTTCGAGGCTCCCGGTTTTGCTGTTTTCTACCATTCCGATAGTTCCGCCGGTGTAAATGATAAGGACCGATGTTATATTTTCAGGCATACATCAATGATTTATTTCTTTACAAAAAGTAGTGAATACGGACTGAAACGAATAGGATTCGGTTGCGTCGGGTATGCCACATTTTTTTGTTTGGTTGTACAAAAATAGTCATTTGCGGGGGAAAATATCATTTTGTTTGGCAAAATATTCCCTATTATCGGCTATCTCCCTTTCCATGTGGCAAAAAGATATTTTCAAAATGTCGTTTAAAAACGTCTGTAAAATACAAAATTGTAAAAGAAATGATATTTTTATAAATCATTTTGTGCTTGTTTTTATTCAAAAAATAAAAAATAGATTACTTTTGCAATAAAAGAGAAAATAGATGACATCGGGCGGCAGTCGATAGAGTTTGGTTGTATCCCTCGGTTGTTGCATGTTTGAGAGGATTTAAAGATGATAATATTGATGACAAGGTTACGATATAGAACATATTTTTTCTTCGGGGTTACGGCTATGGGTACTACCCCTTAGGGGGGAGGACGTTATTTCATTATCTCGATTTACCGTAATTGGGTATGGCTTTTAACTAAGTTTTGTAACTTTGTGTATGATTCCCCATAGGTTGGGGAAGGTAACACCGATAGAAATTCACCAGATATGAAAGTATTGAAATTCGGAGGCACGTCGGTCGGCTCGGTAGAAAGCATGTCGAGTGTCAAACATATAGTCGAGAGTTGTCGGGAGCCTGTTATTGTAGTGGTTTCGGCGCTGGGGGGAATAACCGATAAACTCATTGGTACGGCCAAAATCGCAGTGGAAGGCGGTAATGCTTATGAACACGGTTTTCGTGAAATCGTAGATAGGCACATTGCCATGATACATGGCGCTGTCGATTCGCATAAGAGAGACGAACTTCTGTCGCTCGTAGAGCCATTGCTCGATGAGTTGGGAAATATTTTCAAAGGCGTGTCTCTCATTAAAGATTTGTCGGTAAAGACCCTCGACACGATTGTCAGCTACGGCGAGCGTCTCTCCTCGTTGATTGTCAGCCGGGTTATCGACGGGGCCGAGCATTACGATTCCCGTCGGTTCATCAAGACGCAGATGCAGTGTGGTAAACACATTGTCGATTTCGAGGAGACCAACCGGTTGGTGAAAGCCGGTTTTAATCCATTGCCTCGTATAGCCGTCGTTCCGGGATTCATCGCCTCTGACAAGAGCAATGGCGATGTCACCAATCTGGGGCGTGGAGGATCGGATTATACGGCAGCTATCTTGGCTACCGCTCTCGATGCCTCGCAGCTCGAAATCTGGACCGATGTCGATGGCTTCATGACAGCCGACCCCCGGGTAATCAATACGGCATATGTCATCGAGCGGTTGTCGTTTGTCGAAGCGATGGAATTGTGCAACTTCGGTGCGAAGGTTATTTATCCTCCGACCATTTATCCGGTATTTCACAAAAATATACCTATATTCATTAAGAATACTTTTAATCCTTCGGCTCCCGGAACCCTCATTTCCGAGGACAATTCGCATACCGAGGGGAAGGCCATCAAGGGTATTTCGTCTATCAACGACACGTGTCTCATCACTTTGTCGGGTATGGGCATGGTGGGTGTCATCGGTATCAATTCACGTATATTCAACCGGCTGGCAAAGTCGGGTATCAGTGTCTTTTTGGTGTCGCAGGCATCTTCCGAAAACAATACGACATTTGCCGTGCGCAATGCCGATGCCGAGTTGGCGGTGAAAGTATTGCGCGAAGAGTTCCGCCACGATATGGCTGTCGGAGAAATCAGTGCGATCGAAGCCGAGAAAGATCTTGCCACCGTAGCTATCGTGGGCGAGAATATGAAGCATACACCCGGTATTGCCGGAAAACTGTTCAACGTTTTGGGGCGCAACGGTATCAACGTGATAGCTTGTGCGCAGGGGGCTTCTGAAACCAATATATCTTTTGTGATTGCACTTGGCAGCCTGCGCAAAGCGCTCAACGTCATACATGATTCTTTCTTCCTCTCCGAGTCGCAAGTGCTCAATCTTTTTGTCGTAGGTGTGGGTACGGTAGGTAAGGACTTGTTGCAACAAATCAGCAAGCAACAGCAACGGTTGCTCGAAACGAAGGCATTGCAGCTTCGGTTAGTGGGCATTGCCAACTCTCGTAAGTGCCTTTTCGATAGGGAGGGTATTGACGTCGAGCATTGTCAAGAACTGCTCGACCGTTCCGAAATGGTTGCTTTGCCCGAAAAAATCAAGGACGAAATTATCAAAATGAATATCTTCAATTCGGTGTTTGTCGACTGTACGGCAAGTCCCGATATAGCCGCGCTTTATAAGACTTTGCTCGACCACAACGTGTCGGTAGTGGCATCCAATAAGATAGCCGCTTCGGGATCGTACGATTCTTATCGGGAATTGAAGCTGACTGCTCGCAAGCGTGATGTGAAGTACCTTTTCGAGACGAACGTTGGGGCGGGGTTACCCATTATCAACACGATTAACAACCTCATCAACAGCGGCGATAAGATTTTGAAAATCGAGGCAGTGGTTTCCGGTACGCTCAATTATATTTTCAATGTGGTGGGAGCCGATGTCCCGTTGAGCCGGGCTGTGCGTATGGCGCAGGAAGCCGGATACAGCGAGCCCGATCCTCGTATCGATTTATGCGGACAGGACGTTATCCGCAAGTTGGTGATTTTGGCGCGCGAGGCCGGATACAGGGTAGAGCAGAGCGATGTGAAAAAAAAGCTCTTTATCCCCGACAACTATTTCAAAGGTTCCCTTGCTGATTTTTGGAAAGCGATACCGCAATACGATGCCGAGTTCGAACAGTATCGTAGACAAGTCGCCGATCGGGGTAAAGTTCTCCGTTTCGTCGCCACACTCGACCACGGCGATGTCGAGGTGGGGTTGCGTGAAATCGATTCGGCTCATCCGTTCTTCCATCTTGAAGGGAGTAACAATGTCATATTGCTGACTACCGAGCGTTATCGGGAATATCCTATGGTCATTAAAGGATATGGTGCGGGAGCCGAAGTTACAGCTGCCGGTGTCTTTGCCGATATTATCGGTATTGCCAACATTCGATAAGGGTTATAACGAGTGCGAAGCATGGAAATAAGTAATGAGTTGAATGTCGGTTCCAGAGAGCAGCTGCGGGCTTGGCTGAGCGAGAATCACGACTCTTGCGATGAAGTCTGGATAGTGTGTTGCCGTTCCGGTCGGGTGCACACCTGCGGGTTACCCTATTTGGACGTTGTTTATGAAGCGCTATGTTTCGGCTGGATCGATTCTACCTGCAAGCGGGTCGGCGACAAGATGTTGCAACGGCTCACTCCCCGTAAAAAAGGAAGCAATTGGACCGAGCTCAACAAGGCTCGTTTCAGGTATCTCGAACGGGAAGGGACGATGACTGATGCGGGAAGGGCGGTTTTTCCCTATTTGCTTGAAACGGAATTTACGATAGACGATATTATCGTCGAAGAGCTGCGGAAACACCCTGTGGCGATGGATAATTTCTCTCGGTTTCCGGAGCTTTATAAGCGGGTGAAAATAGGAAATATACAAATGAAAAGAAATAATTCGGATTTGTATTGGCGACGTTTGGACAAATTTATCCGGTTTACTTGTCGAAACAAGATGTACGGCGAGTGGAACGACAATGGAAGACTGTCGCAGATATATGAGAATAAATAAAAAAACAGAGGGCCTATGAAATATATCATTGTTTTGGGAGACGGTATGGCCGACGAACCCATCGGGAAATTGGGCGGACGAACGCCTTTGCAGTCGGCCGATACTCCGGCTATGGACTGGTTGGCGGCTCATGGTCGTTGCGGTTTGTTGAAGACAGTCCCCGATGGTTATCACCCCGGTAGCGAAATCGCCAATTTGTCGGTATTGGGTTACGACCTCGACCGGGTGTTCGAGGGTCGAGGCTCGTTGGAAGCGGCGAGTATGGGAGTCGATATAGAGTCGGGCGAGATGGCGATGCGCTGTAATCTTGTCTGTATCGAAAACGGTCGTATCAAGAACCATTCGGCCGGACATATCTCTACGGCCGAAGCTGCCGAATTAATTGATTTTTTACAAGAAGAATTGGGCGGTGAGGATGCCAACTTCTTTCGAGGCGTTTCGTATCGGCATTTGTTGAAGTTGAAAGGCGGAGACAAGCGAGTCGACTGTACCCCTCCGCACGATGTTCCCGGTACGCTTTTTCGTGAGGTAATGGTTCGTTCCCTCGTTCCCGAAGCCGTTCCGACAGCCGATCGTCTGAACGAGTTGATATTGCGTTCGCAACAGATTCTGCCGTCGCATCCGGTCAATCGGAAGCGTGTCGCCGAAGGTAAAGATCCGGCGAACAGCATCTGGCCGTGGTCTCCCGGTTATAAGCCCCGTATGGAGACACTGGCCGAGCGTTATGGGATAAAGAGCGGCGTTGTCATTTCGGCGGTAGACCTCATTCGGGGTATCGGTGTATATGCCGGTCTGCGGCCTGTCGAAGTCGAGGGAGCGACCGGTTTGTATGATACCAATTACGAGGGTAAAGTTCAAGCGGCGATCGAGGCATTACATACGCACGATTTTGTATATTTGCATATCGAAGCCAGTGATGAGGCCGGGCATGAAGGCGATGTCGATTTGAAAGTTCGCACGGTTGAATATCTCGATCATCGGGTTTTAAAACCGCTCATCGATGCCGTATCTCGAATGAGCGATTCGGTGACGATGGCCTTGTTGCCCGATCATCCCACCCCTTGCCGGTTGCGCACTCACACGGCCGAGCCTGTCCCGTTTGTGATTTACAAATCTGGGGTGGAGCCCGACGGAGTCACCCGGTACAGCGAGTCCGATGTAGCCGGCGGCGCTTATGGGGTGCTGGTAGGAGAGCAGTTTATAAAAGAGTTCTTTCGGAAAAATTAAAATAGAAAAGAGCGATGCAATTTTACAGTACGAATAGAAAAACTTCGCCGGTTTCCCTCCGCGAAGCAGTGGTGAGAGGATTGGCAGCAGATAGGGGGCTTTTCATGCCTGAGGTGATTCGCCGGTTTCCCCCGGCATTTTACCAAAATATGAAAGAGATGACCTTGCGCGAAATTTCTTTTGTCGTGGCCGAGGCCTTTTTCGGGGAAGATGTGGAAGCCGGTAAATTGAAAGAGATTGTCGACGAGACGCTCAACTTCGATATTCCGTTGGTGCAGGTGGCCGATAACCGGTATAGTTTGGAACTTTTTCACGGACCCACGTTGGCATTTAAAGATGTGGGGGCGCGCTTCATGGCTCGGTTACTCGCCTATTTCAATAAACAGGAGGGCGAGCGGCAGGTCAATGTGTTGGTAGCTACATCTGGCGATACGGGCAGTGCCGTGGCAAATGGATTTTTAGATGTTCCGGGTGTAAAAGTATTCGTGCTTTACCCGCAAGGGAAAGTCAGCGAGATACAGGAAAAGCAGTTTACCACACTCGGTCGCAACATTACGGCATTGGAAGTGAGCGGTACATTCGATGATTGTCAGGCATTGGTGAAGAATGCCTTTATGGATAAGGAGCTGAACGAGAAACTCTATCTTACTTCTGCCAATTCCATCAACGCGGCCCGTTTCCTGCCCCAGTCGTTCTATTATTTTTACGCCTATGCGCAGTTGTGCGGGTTAGTCGGGAAGCCCGAAGATGTCGTGTTCAGTGTGCCCAGCGGAAATTTCGGCAATATTACTGCCGGTTTGATGGCTAAACGTATGGGACTGCCTGTGAAACGGTTCATTGCGGCCAATAACCGCAACGATGTATTTTTGCAATACCTGCGTACGGGAGTTTATACGCCGCGGCCTTCGGTCGCCACTATCGCTAATGCGATGGACGTGGGTGATCCCAGTAATTTCGCGCGAATACTCGATTTGTACGGAGGCTCGCACGATGCGATTTGTGCCGAGGTAAGTGGGGTAAGTTACACCGATGAACAGATTCGTCGAACGATGAGCGAAACTTTCCGTAACGAACGATACTTGCTCGATCCTCATGGAGCCTGTGGTTATCAGGCATTAGTCGACGGATTACAGCCCGGCGAGACAGGCATATGTCTCGAAACGGCACATCCGGCTAAATTTCTCGAAACGGTCGAATCCGCTGTTGGCGAGACGATTCCGGTTCCCGAAAAACTGCAAGTCTTTATGCAGGGAGAAAAACAAAGTATCCTTATGCCGGTCGGCTTCAACGCTTTCAAGCACTTTTTGCTCAATCAGCAATAAAGATTCTGTTACGTAAATCAAACAGCCGGGAAATTTTTCCCCGGCTGTTTGATTTATACGATTGTATTATTTATTGTTTCTGAAATTCTTTTTCTAACAGGATTTTTCCGTCTTCCTGTTTTACTTGAACCTTCAATGAATGGTTTGAGGCAAACAAGGTCAATACCGAGTTGTTCGAGTTCACGATGATGGGGAAGGAGGCCGCATTTCCTTTGTCGGAGAATCCGAATGCGTGCTCGTGACCGCTCAACATTAAATCTATTTGTGCTTGTTCCAATAAGGACAGTAGTTGTTTCCGCAGCCGTTCGGAACCGTACCAACCGCCTTTCGTGAAAGGAATATGTGAGATAACCACACGGTAGGAGGCGTTCTTGAACTCTGGGTTGTCTATCTCCCTAGACAGCCAATCCTTTTGTTCGAGCATATAGCTGTCGAAGTCTATCAGTCCCGAGTATTCCACATCGGTGTCGGGTTTGTCTTCCCCGCAGTCCAGCACGATGAAGCGAACGGGACCATAGGTGAAGGCATAATAGAATTTACCGTTGGGGCCGGCGAGGTATCGGGAGAAGTTGCGGGCATATGCTCCGCGGGTTTCGTGATTGCCTCTTGCGTACACGAATGGCTTTTGGGCGGCGAACAACTCGATAGAGGTGTTGAGGAAACTGGTAAATATGTCGCTTTGCCGGTTGATGTGGCTACACATGTCTCCGCAGAAAAGTACCATGTCGAAGTCCTGTGGCGGAGCCATGCCCAGTAGTTTCTTTTGCAATTCGTTATTCCCATGTATGTCGTTGACCATAACCATTGACAGGGTTTCTCGATGGTTGTCGAGAGTTGTGAAGGTCAACGGTTTTTTCCAGATGTCGGTGGATACTACGGAACCCATAACAGGACGGTAGGCCCGCAATTCTTTCACTTCTTGCGACAATACTCTGTAAAAATAGGTCGTATTTTTTTCGAGTCCTTTGACCGTCACCCGGTGCAGCGTGTCGACACAATATAAACCGTCTTGTGAGGCATAGGCTTTTCGTGGCGATTGGGAGTAGAAACTTTTCCCGGCTTCCTTTTTGCTAAATTCCACCCACGATTTGCAAGGCTTATCGGTGGTCCACACGACTGTTACTTCATCTTCGGACAGATTCTGTAAATAGGGGCCGTGAGTAATTTGGGCTGAGGGTTGTCCGGCTATGGCGTAAAGGGGAAAGACTATCCCTGCGACTATTGCAATGATTAATTTCTTTGTCATATCGGTAGATTCTAAAATAAATTATTCTTTAAACTGTGTTTTGTGATAACTATATAAAGCGGGCATAACTCGAAAAGAGGATAGGTTTGTGAAGAATCGATTACGGTATTTGTGTTTTCAAAAACTTAAAGCGATATTTTTATCCCCTTTTGTATGGGATAGAATATTTTGGCTTTTCCACAAAGATAACATATTTATTGCTTGTGTGATACTTCTCGTAAAAAAAATAAGAACGGTTTTTAAGTGAAGGTGTGTGATTGATTATCGGGAAAAGGGGTGATATAAGACTTGAAACGTCCCTGCCCGATATACGGGCAGGGACGTTTCGGCGCGTTATGATTTATAATTATACTTTTTCCAATGCTTGTTTCAAATCGTCGATGAGGTCGTCGATATGTTCGGTTCCTATGGAGAGGCGCACCGTGCCGGGGAAAATTTCCTGTTCTTCTTTTTCTTGGTCGGTAAGTTGAGAATGGGTAGTCGAAGCCGGGTGAATGACCAACGATTTCACGTCGGCGACATTGGCGAGCAGTGAAAAGATTTTCAGATTGTCGATGAAACGATGGGCTTCTTCTGTACCCCCTTTTATCTCGAAAGTGAAAATCGAACCGGCTCCCTGTGGGAAATACCGTTCGTACAATGCATGGTCGGGGTGGTCGGGCAAAGCCGGGTGGTTTACCCGTTTTACTTTCGGGTGTCGGGACAAAAAGTCCACTACTTTCAAGGCGTTTTCTACATGACGTTCCACGCGCAGGGAGAGGGTCTCCAATCCCTGTAAAAGCAGGAATGCGTTGAAGGGGCTGATGGCTGCTCCGGTGTCGCGTAGGATAACGGCGCGTATGCGGGTGACGTATGCGGCTGCTCCGGCGGCTTGGGTGAATCGGATACCGTGATAACTGGGGTCGGGTTCGCTCAACTGGGGAAATTTACCCGAAGCCGTCCAGTCGAATTTGCCCGAATCGACGATTATACCTCCCAACGATGTGCCGTGGCCTCCGATAAATTTCGTCGCCGAGTGTACGACGATGTCTGCTCCATGTTCGATAGGGCGTATCAGATAGGGTGTACCGAACGTGTTGTCGATAATGAGCGGTATGTTGTGGCGGTGGGCTATCTTGGCGACGGCATCGATGTCGATGATGTTCGAGTTGGGGTTACCCAGAGTCTCGATAAAAACAGCTTTCGTGTTCGGACGTATGGCTTTCTCGAAATTCGACAAGTCGGCAGGATCGACGAACGTTGCCGTCACGCCATAAGCCGGTAGGGTATGATCCAGCAAATTATAGGTCCCGCCATAGATCGTCTTGGCAGCGACAATATGGTCGCCGGCACAAGTAATGTTTTGAAAAGCATAAGTGACGGCGGCTGCGCCCGAAGCGACGGCAAGGGCGGCCACTCCGCCTTCCAGTGCGGCGAGACGTTCTTCCAGTACATTTTGGGTCGGGTTGGTTAATCTGCCATAGATATTGCCGGCATCTTTCAATTCGAATCGGGCGGCGGCATGAGCCGAATTATGGAATACATAAGAAGTCGTTTGATAAATAGGGACGGCTCTTGCATCGGTTGTGGGGTCGGGTTGTTCCTGTCCTACATGAAGCTGCAAGGTCTCGAAATGCAATTTTTTCTGTGCCATTATCGTTCGTTTTTTTATTGAAATATCTATTTGTTTATCCTGTACAAAGCTATATATTGTAGATATATCGAACAAGAATTTTTATAAATATGGAAAATATAACTATATTTGACGATATTATTAGAGTAAATATATCGTTTGTAATCTTGGGGACTTCCCCGAAAGAATACTATTCTATGGAAATATTGGATAAAACCGATTTGCAGATATTGCGAGTCTTACAAAACAATTCTCGCTTGACAACCAAAGAATTGGCGGCAAAAGTTAATTTGTCGCCTACACCTGTCTTTGAACGGGTGAAACGTTTGGAGGCCAACGGATACATCAAAAAATATGTGGCAGTGCTCGATCCTGCGAAACTCAATCGGGGTTTCGTCGTCTTTTGTAGCGTCAAGCTCCGTAGGCTCAATCGGGACATAGCCGCCGAGTTTACCCGCATTGTCCGGGAAATCCCGGAAGTGACCGAGTGTTACAACATTTCGGGCGATTACGATTATCTGCTCAAAATCCATGCTCCCGATATGAAATATTATCAGGAGTTTATTATCAATGTATTAGGTACGATAGAGAGCATGGGGTCGCTCATGAGTACTTTTGTCATGGACGAGGTGAAGCATGAGTATGGCATTCCGCTTTAATTTTTCCATGAGTTATCCCGCTGCCTTTTTCTTTCCTTTCCGTATCTTTTGCTCGTAAACGGTCAAGCGATTTCGAGGTCGAACGTGTCGTATAGGTTTTTTATATCGGGATTCTTTTCGATCATCTTCATCAGTACATCTTTCGGACTGAAAATAATTTCCTTCTCTCCCGGTTGGTTGATACGTAATTGCATGGAGAACTGGTTGTTCTTCAAGGCATTTTGTAGGAAAGACATCAATTCGTGGAAATGCTCGTTGATGTGGTCCACTTGAATTTGGGAATCGACCGACACTACGAAATTCTTGGGATCGACGAGCTGTGGGCGGCAACTCTGCATCGTATTGACGAGCACGACTTCCGTCGGTATGGTTTTGGCGTATTCCAGCCAAGCTGTGGTAAGGGCTTCGGCTGTGAATGGTGTATCGAGTACGGTTTGTACGGTCGATGTGTTTTCCTCTGCGACAGACTCTGCCGGTTTCTGATGTATGGAGATACGAGTCGGGGGAGCCGCTTTTCTTGTTTGTGTCGGAGCTGCCGGAATATCCCGTTTAAAAGTTGTAGGCCGTATGGTTGCGGCTCGGTATGCAGCCTGAGGTTCGGCAGTCTGGGTAACTCCCGATGTGGTTCCTGCCGTTTGTTGAGTGGCCGTGGTGTTTGGTGTCTGGTTCGTTGGGCTTACCGTTTGTCCGGCGTTGGGAGCCGGCGTTATCTTCTGCAACGGTGGATTTTCGGGAGCGCTAGTAACGGGGTTTGTGATTTGGCAAATCTGTATTAGAGTCAACTCCACTAAAAATTGTTTGTTGTTGCTTATGCGATAGTCGAGATCGCAACGGTTGCTCAGTTCCATCGCACGGTATAAGAACGGTAAGGTACATTTTTCCGCCTGTTCGCCATAGCGTTTGGCCACCGATTCGCTCACTTCGAGCAAGGGGAGGGTTACCGGGTCTTTACTGACCAGCAGATCGCGGAAATGACGGCTCAGTCCGCCGATGAAAAATTGGGCTTCGAAACCGTTGTCCCGTATTTCTTTGAATATCATCAACGCCTGCGGTACGTTGTTTTGCAAGAAAGCATCCACTAATCTGAAATAGTACTCGTAATCCAGTACGTTGAGGTTTTCGATAACCGATTTATAGGTGATGTGTCCGCCCGAAAAACTGACGACTTGGTCGAATACCGAGAGAGCATCTCGCATACCGCCGTCGGCTTTTTGGGCGATGATGTTCAAGGCCTCCGGTTCGGCGGTGATACCCTCTTGTGAAGCCACGTATTGTAGATGTTCGGCTATGTCGGTAGTGGTAATCCGTTGGAAGTCGTACACTTGGCATCTCGACAGAATCGTGGGCAATATTTTATGCTTCTCGGTAGTTGCCAGAATGAAAATAGCATGGTGCGGCGGTTCTTCCAGCGTTTTCAAGAAAGCGTTGAAAGCAGCAGCCGACAGCATGTGTACCTCGTCGATGATAAACACTTTGTATTTGCCTATTTGAGGCGGTATCCTCACTTGGTCGATGAGCGTGCGTATATTGTCCACCGAATTGTTCGAGGCGGCATCGAGTTCGATGATGTTGTAGGAGCGTTGTTCGTTGAAAGCTCGGCACGATTCGCATTCGTTGCAGGCTTCTCCCGATTCGGTCGGGTGGAAACAGTTGATTGTTTTAGCGAAAATACGGGCACACGAAGTTTTCCCTACGCCGCGAGGGCCGCAAAACAAATAAGCATGAGCGAGTTTGTTCGAGTCGATCGCATTTTTCAGAGTTTGAGTCAATGCTTTTTGTCCTACGACCGAACGGAACGTCGATGGTCTGTATTTTCGTGCCGAAACGATATAATTGTCCATATAGATTTTCTAAGTTCTTTTGCAAATATAGTGAAAGGAGAGCGCAGAGGCAAACGAAAATTTCATTTTCGGCTTGACTATGCCGAACCGCATCCGATATTCTACAAATATAGTGAAAGGTGAGTGCAGAGGCAAACGGAAATCACATTTCTGGATTGATTATGCCGAACCATATCTTATATATTCTACAAATATAGGAAAAGAAGAAGGCAAGATAAAATGAACAAATCTATTTTTCATACCTAATTGCCCTCTATATTTTGAAATATACAAAATTTTTCCGTACCCTATTCCGGCAAATCGCTTTTCCCGAAGCAGAGAGGCAGCAGACTCCGTATGGACTCTACGATATAAATTTCTTTTTTGCCATAGAGATAAATGCGCATCGGCTGGTTGTAGCGTTCCTCTGTTTCGAGAATTACCTGCCGGCAAGCACCACAGGGTGCTGTGGGGTGGTCGATGAAATCCCCGCTGGTTTGAGCGGCGATCGCCAACGCCTCTACGGGCAAATTGGGATATTGAGAGTTGGCATAGAATAGAGTAGTCCGTTCCGCGCAAATTCCTGACGGGTAAGCGGCATTTTCCTGATTGCTTCCCGTGATGACGGTTCCTCCCGATAATAGGGCGGCCGCACCTACTTGAAAGCGAGAGTAGGGCGAATAAGACCGGTTTGTTGCCTCTTTGGCGGCGTCGATCAACTTTTTCTCCTTTTCGTTTAGCTCATCATACGAACAAACGATTATCTTTGTGGTGATGTTCCGGTTTTCCATAACTGTAATTAAGTCGGTTCTATATTTGTGTTTACAAATATAGCGAAAGGTGAGTGCAGAGGCAAATAAAAAACAAATTTTGAGAGAACCGGATTTCTTGTCGTTTATTTTTAAGTATTGAGCGAATTATGAAACTACGATTCATCATATCCTTGCTTGCGTTGACTCTCTCGTTTTCGCAACTCTCGGCACAACGTAAAAATAAGGCCTATCTCGATTATATCGAGAAATACAGTTCATTAGCGGTAAAACATCAAAAGCAGTATGGCATACCGGCCAGTATTACACTGGCACAAGGGTTGCTCGAATCGGGAGCCGGTCGTAGCGAATTGGCCCGTATGTCCAACAATCATTTCGGTATCAAATGTCATAGCGATTGGAAGGGGAAGAGGGTTTATTACGACGATGATAAGAAAGACGATTGTTTCCGTAAATATAATAAACCGGAAGATTCGTTTGAAGATCATGCCCGTTTCTTAAAGAGAGCTCGCTATGCTTCTCTTTTCGAATTGAAAGTGACCGATTACCGGGGGTGGGCGAAAGGTTTGAAGCGCTGCGGGTATGCCACCGATAAGTCGTATGCCAATAAGTTGATTCAGACCATCGAGCTTTACGAACTTTATAAATACGACCGCCGTAGTTTCAAGCCTATTCGGGCGAAAGACCTTTTACCCGTTATCGTAGCCAATCCGCATCCCGTTTATCGTTCGTGGGGATTGCTTTATGTCGAGGCTCGCGACGGCGACTCGCTCGAATCCATAGCGAAGGAATTCGGTTTCTCGGTGAAAAAACTGGCGAAGTACAACGAAGTTCCCAAAGACTATCCGTTGGAGGCCGGCGACATTGTCTATCTCGAAAAGAAAAAGAAAAAAGCCGAGAAAGGCTATGACTGCTGTATCGTCCGTTCAGGTGACTCTATGCACACCATTGCGCAACGATACGGTATCCGGTTGAAAAATCTCTATAAGATGAACAAACTCCCGGACGATTATACCCCTTCGGTGGGCGATACTCTGCGACTGCGGTAGATAGTAAATTCGGTATTCACTATCGTTTGAGAAGTCGTTTAGAGGTATATGTATGATTATAAGTCAACTTCCAGCTCCACGGGACAATGGTCCGAGCCAAAAATTTCCGTGTGTATTTTCGCACTGCACAATTTCTCGTTGAGCGATGCGGAGGCAAGAAAATAATCGATACGCCAGCCGGCGTTTTTTTCTCTCGCTTTGAATCGGTAAGACCACCACGAATAGATGTCTTTTTGATCAGGATAAAAATAGCGGAATGTATCGGTGAATCCGGCAGACAGTAGTTGGGTGAATTTATTGCGCTCTTCATCGGTAAATCCGGCGTTTTTCCGGTTCGTTTTGGGATTTTTCAAATCGATTTCTTGGTGAGCCACGTTCAGGTCGCCGCATACGATGACCGGCTTTTGGGTTTCCAGTTGTTTCAAGAAGTGCAGAAAATCATCTTCCCATGTCATACGGTATTCAAGTCGTTTTAATCCTTCTTGCGAGTTGGGAGTATAGACATTTACCAAGAAGAAATCTTCCATTTCGAGAGTAATGATACGGCCCTCACGGTCGTGTTCTGTTCTATCCATGCCGTAACTGACACTGATGGGTTGAAGTCGGGTAAAGACAGCTGTTCCCGAATATCCTTTCTTTTCGGCATAGTTCCAATAAGACCGGTAACCGTCGAATTGCAAATCCAGTTGTCCCGCCTGCATTTTCGTCTCTTGCAGACAGAAGAAGTCGGCATCCAATTGCCTGAATATATCGGTGAATCCTTTGTCGTAACAAGCACGTAGCCCATTGACATTCCAAGATATGAGTTTCAGCATAGTGGTTTTTCTATTGTGATTGAGAACAAAAATACAATTTAATTGCTATTCATACGAAATCGACCGTGAAAATTATTGTAGTCCGATAAAAGAATAGTGTCCCTCGTTCGGTTTGTTACCATATGTTTTCGGGAGCATGGTTAATAAATGTCTGTTGAAATTTTTTCTTTGTCATTTTTCCTGTTGGATAACAAGGATTGCAAATTCGTATAGAGGGAGAATGACTTTCGATAGGTTCCGTTTCTGCAAGGTGGAATATAGGGGGAACCCCACGAAGCAAAGAGGAACCCCCAAAAGGTCGTTCAAATCGACTCTTTTACCCTCCTCCCTGCCGTGTCCCGTGGCATTGCGGGGTGTCGTGCAACAATAGAAGAGAAATGCACAAAACTATCCTTATGCCAAAACATAAAATGCCTCTTTCAATCCTCTCCCCCTGTGTTTCCATAAGGAAATATAGGGGGGAGTGTCCGCAGGACGAGGGGGTTAAACACAATAGTAGAATAAAAATATGAAATTCCACCCCCTGCCGTGCCCCGTAGTATTGCGGGGTGTTTTGCAGCGCAAAATATAGGGGAGGTGTCACGGAAGTGACGGAGGGGTTACATTTTATCGAAAATCTATTTGATTGTTTTTTCAACCTCTTGCCGGAGAGACCGGAATGTATTTGTCGACAAGCACATTCATCGCTAAAATACATGTCTACCCCACGGATTTTTCTGCTGAACTTAAAGAGGACTGTGAAATTAAGAAGCTGTTTTAAATTTATTCCGAGACAGATTGAGCCCTATGTTGAAGCAGATTGGAGTCTGAGATATGCAGCCAATAGCGGGCTATTGACAAAAATCAAGGGATTCAAGATGCGAGACAGGAGCTCAATATGGCCGGAACATACCTGCTTGAAATGATAATATTATTTCTC
>NZ_JAIJHU010000013.1:0-58996 GCF_022723415.1 Barnesiella sp.
GGTATAAAATTTTATACCCATCATTCTCAAACTATTTTCTAAGTTTTTTATTTATTCACCATACTATTTCGAAAGGCTCGAAGTCATTTGACCGAAATAAAGTTTTTTTCAACAACTACTTTCTTGGTATCATACGTCTTCTTGACAATATAGAGTCCCGATACAGACGGGGAAGTCACTTCGATTCCCTGCATCGTGTAATACTGAACACGAACGATTTCACCGCCATTGGTTTCGGCGGTTTCTATGGCACTGCCGTCATTAACTTCATACGGTCCTAAATCAACAGCTGCTCCAAAAATACGGGCATTACCGTCCAAATCGGTATCATACCCTTCGATAGCGGGATCATCGCCGGCATCGATACAGGGGCTACCCTCAGCTAAACGGAAATTACCGTTCGCTGCATCAACAAACATAGGATCGGAGGTAATTGCACTGGCACTTACTGTATTCTCTGGAACACATACCACATTGATGGTTACTCGGTTGGGAAGTTCTCCGTCGGTTTGAGCGTTTCCGAAACGAATATTGGCATTACCTGTACCATAATCGTCATCTCGACAAGTGTTACCCCATGCGATACAGTTTGATACGACAGCCCTCATTCCATCTGCATTTTGAGACTGGAATCCGAAACCGCCACCCAATCCTTTTACATGATTGTCATAGGCTGTACAATTAATTATATAAGCCTCCTTTTCGGTAGTACACACACCACCGCCGACATTTTGGTTATTATTCGATCCATTCACCCTATTCCCTACGATAAGACTATTAATCAAATACCCCGACTTAATGGCAATACCACCCCCTTGATGATAATAAGAACTTTCGTCATCATCTGGAGTTGTATAATTATTCCGTATTATACAATTAACGACTACGGCATCTCCCGGATCGCCAGAAGATTCCAAGCAAACACCACCGCCAACACCCATTGACCATACGGAATTATCTTCTTTCAGCCACGGATCTGTCGTCGCGATGTTATTCTCAACGATACAGTTTTCCAACCGACCGTTCCACACATAAGCACCACCGCCAACACCTCTCTGTGGAATACGATTTCCCTCCAACAAACGTTTAGTCCCGTCGATAGCTTTATTATCGTGTATGCGACAATACTTGGCCACACCGCCCCCGCTATTGATATAAAGTCCGCCGCCACGAGCTATACCGGTAGTCTCTTCCGAAGCGTCCCCGCCAGATATATCAAAGCCATAAATCGTTGCCCCTCCGTCCAAAAGGACGACACGTTTACCATCGCCTTTCAAAAAAGTTTCAAGACCTTCGGCCGAAGTATATGTAGGCGGTTCGGTTTCAGTCCCCTCACAGTTACCATATACGGTTGCTGCCACTTTCAACGCAAAGCTACCGGTATAAGTACCTTTTGCCACATAAATCTCATCTCCTTTCGCAGCCCATGAAAGAGCATCCGCCAAAGGAGCGGCACTATTCCACGACATACCATCACCCACGCCGTTTTCGGTCACATAAATAACTTCGGCATTCATTGTTGACAAACCTCCGATCAACATCAATACACCCGCAAGTAAAAAAAGCCTTTTCATGTCACTAAAATTTAAGATTAATAATTATGTTGTAAAGACGATATATTCGCAATTTTATACCCACTTCTCCCTATTAAAGTATTACTCATTTGGCAAAAGGACTTACCAAATCATCTTTTAACGTGATTTCCATAGCTTCTTGAAAATGGGTCTTGAAATAATTTATATAATGACAGAAATTGTCAGGGTCATACGAAACCTTCAAATTCGTTTCGGAACAGAAACCGGTAACTTCGGGCACGACATAATTACCGGCATATTTAAATTTTCGATTGGCGATAGCTCGATGCAAAGTTTTCAATTGTTTAATCATTCCATCGTTTACATCAACAACATTCGCTTTATCAAACTCAACCACAATTTCGTACGACTTATTACAATCGGCATTCGATATAGGAATCGAAACCATGAACTCTTTACCGCAATATGACCATTCACTGGAATTGGGCAACACCGTATAATTTACCTTCATGCCATTTAAGCTAACCGATCGAGGCATTTCGGCTCCATACAACCGGACGAGATAATCTTTCGAATGGTTCATTCCTCGATAATGACCCTCCCTCGGAGCAATCTTAATCCGTTGAATACGATTTTCCAATTGCGACGTTACCCGTGTTGTAGCATACTCCGCAACATATCTCTGATCATTACCTGCATCTTCATAAATAGAAAACTCACCCGCCGCACCCGGGAAAATACCGATAATTTGTTTCTTCGGATTATCGTCCAAACTATTCACCTCTTTTCCATACATGGGAATTACAGCACCGGCTTTAACATAAATAGGATATTCTTCGATAGAAAATTGTCGGATAAGTTCCTGTCCGCCGTTCAATAACGTGCCCGTATGCCATTCATACCAGTCGTTACCGGCCGGAAGCCAAACCTTCACATCAGATACCCCATTCTCCATCGGAGCCCCGATTGGAGCTACCAAAATATTATCCCCGAACATGTACTGGCGAGAATAAGTATATGCCCGCTCGTCTTCGGGATAATCATAATACATTGGGCGGCACAGCGAAACTCCTGTTTCATAAGTCTCCCTTGCCATCGTATAGATATAAGGGACTAATTGATAACGCAATCTTACAGCGTTATACAATGCGTCGAAATATTCGTCGCGGTATCTCCATATCTCTTTTACCAACGATGGATCCTTATTTGAGTGCGTTCTCAAAATCGGGCTCAAAGCGCCATATTGTACCCAACGGACATACATCTCAGGATCAAATTGATAAACATTATCGTCTTCGATGAACTTATGCCCTCCTATATCGTGACTCCAATATCCATAAAGAACATTCGAAGCCGTATTGGTAAAATAGGGCTGATATTCGAGCGTATTCCACGTAATATAAGCATCTCCCGAAAAACCTATTTGATAACGATGATTTCCCAAGCCTCCCCAACGGTGATAAATCAATGGACGCTTATCGGTATTGCGTTTCATATCTTCAAAGAAAGTATAATTGAGCCACCAAGTGTTATTCAGTTTCTCTATATCCTTATCGAAAACCCATTGCTGCCAATCGAGCCACCAAAAATCCACACCTTGCTGTTCAATAGGATGCAACACGACATCGAACAACGTACTCATAAACTTCTTATTAGAGCCTTGCCACGGAATATTTTCATGAGTAGATATATCGAAATTCATACGTTTCGCAAAATCTTTGTATTGGCTTTCAAAGGGAGCGATACCCGATGCCGGATGCAAATTCAAGGTCGTTTTCAGATGCTTCGACTTGGCCCAGTCAAAAAATTGATCGGGATCGGGAAACAAACGCTTCTCCCATGTATAACCGGTCCAATGTTTACGTTGTCCCCATTTGTCCGGTTTGGCGAATAAACTATCGGTCTCATGCCAATCCATATCGACAACCAACACATCTAACGGAATATTGAATTTCTCGAATTGCGAAACCACATCTCTCATCTCATTGTCGGAATATGCCCAATAACGCGACCACCAATACCCGAATACGAAACGAGGAGGCAGTGGTACTTTTCCGGCAAAAAGAGTAAAATCTTTGAGGGCAGCTTTATAATCCGAACCATAAGCCATAAAATACCAATCTTGTACCGTTCTGTTCTCCCGCTCTTTTACCCACGAAAAATCGCTATTATCGAACAACAAACCGGACGAATCGTCGATAAGAGTCCAACCGTCACGAGACAAAATACCGTCCTCCAACTGTAACTCGTGCCTCGGTTCGTTCCTCTTAATAAAGGTCGTACCGTCCATACGATCCAATGTGCGGGCAGTCCCTTTCAAATTCTGCTTTTGAGTAACACTCGGATTCCACGTAAAGGGTCTTTTTTTGTTCAGATATTTTATCTCTAAATTTTCTTTTGAAAATTTCCCTGTATTCAATTTATATGTCAGTTCCAATTCGTCCGTTCGAATCGTCAATTTACCTCCCCTTATAATTTTCTTAAACTCAGGGACCGGCAAATTCCGATTAATCACAATAAACGAACGCTCATCGGTGAACCTATGCAAAGAATCCCACTCCATACGGATAACACGCGGTGTCAAAACGGTAAATCGCACATCACCTTCCTCGACTACGGCTGCCGGATTAGCAACAGCATCGTTACCTGAACTATAAGCGACTAAGGGAAATAAAATCACGAAAAAGAAAAACAAAACATTTTTTTTCATGGATATCAATTTAAGCTATAACAGTTTTTTATGAGTTAAGACGATAAAACCAGAAAAATATACCCAACTTTATATATTCAATTTATCAATATGATTCAACCGAATGACAACTGCCATTTTTAATAATTCCTTTTTTATCTATCTTTGTATTTACAAAATGAATAACCATGAATAAATCATTATTGACACTAAGTTTAATACCCATAGCCTCGGTAATGCATACATACGGTACAAGCCATGTACCCGATAATCGTCCGAATATCATTTTATTTTTGGTAGACGATATGGGGTGGCAAGATACGTCTCTCCCCTTTTGGACCCAAAGAACCATGTATAACGAGCGTTATGAAACGCCTAATATGGAAAAATTGGCTCAGCAGGGTATGATGTTCACTCAGGCCTATGCTTCCAGTATAAGTTCTCCCACCCGATGCAGCTTGATGACCGGGTGTAATGCCTCGCGCCATCGAGTCACGAATTGGACTCTACGGAAAAACACGAAAACCGATGCCGTCAGCAATACTCTGGAAGTTCCCGATTGGAACTACAACGGCATAGCACAAGTTCATGGAACAAACAATACCTTTATCGCTACTTCTTTCGTGCAATTGTTAAAAGACAACGGTTACCACACGATCCACTGCGGGAAAGCCCATTGGGGTGCAATAGATACTCCCGGAGAGAGTCCCTACCATTTCGGATTCGAGACCAACATTGCAGGACATGCGGCCGGTGGCCCGGCAACTTACCTGAGCGAGCGCAATTATGGATACGACGAAGCAGGCAATTCTACATCGCTGTTCTCCGTCCCGGGATTAGAAAAATATTGGGGAACAGGCACATTTATGACAGAAGCTCTCACCCAAGAAGCCTTAAAAGCCCTCGATAAAGCTAAAAAATACAATCAGCCGTTTTACCTCTACATGTCGCATTATGCCATTCATGTTCCCATAGACAAAGATGTCCGTTTCTACGACAAATACAAAAAGAAAGGATTGTCGGACAAAGAAGCGGCTTATGCTTCGCTCATCGAAGGAATGGACAAAAGTCTAGGAGATATTATGGATTGGCTGGAAAAGAATGGTGAAGCCGACAATACCATCGTTATATTCATGAGTGACAATGGAGGATATGCGACAGGAAGCGGTTGGAGGGACGAACCTCTGTATACCCAAAATTTCCCGTTAAAATGTGGAAAGGGCTCTGCATACGAAGGAGGAATACGCGAACCTATGATCGTCCGTTGGCCCGGCACGGTACAACCCGGCACACGGTGCAACGACTATTTGATTATAGAAGATTTCTATCCTTCTATTCTCGAAATGGCCGGTATCGACGATTACGATGTTCCACAAGAAATCGATGGTATCAGTTTTGTTCCTCTGCTAAAACAGACCAAAAATCCTTCGCAGGGACGCAGCCTTTATTGGAATTGTCCGAATATATGGGGAGAAAAAGGACCGGGAATAGGACCGTCCTGTACCATTCGAAAAGACAATTGGAAAATGATTTACTTCTACGAAACCGGAGAAAAAGAACTATACGACATACCGAACGATATAGAGGAGAATAACAACGTGGCAGCTTTATATCCTCAAATAATAAACAAGTTATCCAAAGAGCTCGGCAAATTCTTACGACAAACGAACGGACAACGCCCCTCTTTTAAAAAAACAGGGAAACCTTGTCCCTGGCCGGACGAAATTTAAGACATAATTACAGGACTATTAACAAGGGCAATAGATAGATGTCTATTGCCCTTCATGTTTTCTAACGGAAATATTATTCTATCTTGATTTCAAAAGGTGTAGCCGGAAGTCCTACCGAATTATATAAATTGGCATCATCGGGATTATCGCCCCATGCATACCGCACCGACACCGGGTCTATCACATCGGGACATGAAAGAACAACCCGATCTTTCCCTGCCACCTTAGCCTGCACCCATTTATATACTCCATCATTTCCGGCAACGGCGAAACTCATTAAATATCCATATTTGTTTTTTACAATCAGCCCATCAGCTACATTGTCGAATTGTACGACAATTTTGTCTTGCACCCGACGAACGGTCTTAGGCATAGGACTTTCACAAACCACATCGGAAAATCCATAATCATTATGAAGGGCATGCAAAGCCAATCTACGTCCTACCTCCTGTTTATTTTTAGGGTGAATGTCTTTTGCTTCTCCTATATCGATAATTACGGCCTGACCGGTATGAGATAAAGAAAGTGTTTGCGTTTGGGCTTCACGAACTTGCGCCCACAAACTTTCCGAAGGGACTTCAACTACATCCATATAATTAGCAAGTTGAACCCAATAAAATGGAAAGTCTTTCCCCCATTTTTTTCTCCAATCATTAATCATAGCAGGGAACAGGTGGTAATACTCTTTGGCTCGATTGGTATTATTTTCGCCCTGATACCATATAACTCCTTGCATACTCAATCCCACCAAAGGATTAACCATAGCATTATAGAGTAATGAGGGATAAGCATTAGGCCCATATTCTACAAAATCGAAATCGGAATTTGAAGCCGAAACTTTATATTTCCATTTTCCGGATAAAGGAATAGTCTTATCCCCGACCTTCAAATAAATTTCATTCGCCGGGCCATACAAACCTCCACCGCCTCTATAATCCGATATTTTTAAAGTAATCTCATTCGATTCTTTCAAGACACCGGCAGGAACACTGTATAGGCGTCGCACGTCGTAACCGACGGTCTCTCCTATTTTTTGTCCATTAATCCATGTAATATCATCATCGTCAATCACATGCAAACTCAAAACCGCCTCTTTCCCTACATAATTCTCCGACAATGTAAAACGACAGGTTTGCCACACCACTCCATCGAGAGAGACCAGTTCTTCTTCGGACCATAGTCCGGGAACACTCACTTCTTTCCAATCGTCTTTGGAATACGAAGGCAAATACCACTTTTCAGAAATACCCGGTTCGGCTTTCATCGATTCGATAAATTTAGCTCGATTTTCATCGCTACGGCGAACGTATTCCTCGAATTGCGAAGAACGCATACGATCTTGCAATCGTTTGTACTTGGGGAACTTGTCGATAGCATCCATACTCATCCAGCTTTCAATATCAGTTCCACCCCACGAAGTATTGATAAAACCGATAGGAACACCCAATTCCCGGTATAACTCACGGGCGAAGAAATAACCTACTGCCGAAAAATCACCAGCACTCCCCGAATCACATACTCTCCACTCACCCTGCAAATCGGAAAGCGGACGATGCGACATCTCTTGTTTCACATTAAACGAGCGCAAAAAAGAATAATTCTCGGCGTCTGCAATCTCTTTTTCGGCATTCATCGCAGCATGTAAACGGAACTCCATATTGGATTGCCCGCTACATATCCAAACTTCGCCCAGCAAAACATCGTCGAAAGCGAGGCATTCTTTTTTCCCTTTCACGATTAACGTATAAGGGCCACCGGCCTCCATAGGACGCAAAGTTGCGTACCATTTACCCGATGCATCGGCACGGACACTCGTCTTCTGCCCATTCAGTTCGACAGTAACTTTTTCTTTCGGGCTCGCACTCCCCCATAAATTGATTGCCTCGTTTCGCTGTAAAACCATGTGGTCGGCAAAGATGTGCGGCATGGAAAGTTCGGCCGAAAGCCTTGCAGAAAACGTTCCACATAGGAAAACCAATACCAAAAACGAGAAAGCCTTTTTCATATAAATATCGATTAAAGATTAATGTGTTGCAGTCTCTAATTTAAGTTTATGACTCCCCGTAAAGAAGATCGTATCGCCGTTATACGTCACATTGTCTCCCAACGGGGTAAACGTTGCCGACACACATTCGGGCAAATCGAACTCATAAAGAATATTACCCTCGTCGTCCCGTTTCCACGAAGTCGAAATGCAACCGTAAGGTGTCTCATGTTCGATTTCGAGATAGTCCAAATTTTCGGGGAAATACGGACGTAATGAAACATGCCGGAAAGCCGGGTTCGATTCATCGATTCTCAAACCTCCCAACGTTTTATACAACCATGCCCCGATCTCACCGAACATGATATGATTCAACGAATTATCGATAACGACATCGATTCGCCAATTTTCATGTAAGGTCGTCGCCCCGTTCTTTATCCAATACCCCCAAGAAGGATATGTTTCTTGTGTAGCCACCCGATAGGCTGTTTCGGGATAACCGTTATCAGACAAGGCTCCGAGGAGAGCTTTACTACCCAGCAACCCTACATCGATATGGCACGAATCCTGTACGACTCTGCGGTTCAATTGCTCTGCCACTTTCTCCCTATATCCATCGGGAACAATATTCCAATAAAGAGGCATAGCCAACTCTGTTTGAGTACCCGATGCATAAAGACCGGTCTCTTTGTCCAAATAACGGTCGTTGATCGATTCTTTTATCCTATCGGCAAGCGCTTCGTAATAAACCGCATCATCGACATAACCGAAGAGTTTAGCAGCTTTCGCCATAATAGATACATCGGTATAATAATAAATAGAAGTAGTCAAAGTCACATCGCTTTTACTTCTCACCGGGATCCAATCGCCAAGTCCCCAATCGGTCAAGTTATCTTTGGAAATAGACTCGATATAAGCTACATATTTCTTCGCCGAAGGATACATACGCCGCATAAGAGTCTCATCACCATAAAACCGATAAATTTCCCACGGGATAATGATAGACGCGCTTGTCCAATCCACGCCGTTCGCCCAATCGAATCCCCATACCGAAGTCGGTACGATACAAGGATAAACACCGTTTTCACGTTGCTCGTCTATAAAATCGAGTAACCACTTCTCATAAACCGTAATCGCATCGAAATTATACAAAGCCATCTCTATGGCAATGTGTGCATCGCCCGTCCAACCATTTTTCTCCCGTTGCGGACAATCCGTAGGATAACCGAACAAATTATCCAAATAGGAATTATTGGTGGCCGTCCATATTTTGTTCAACAAATCGGACGAAGAACGAAACCGTCCTATCTCCGGCACATCGCTGTGCATCTTCAATGCTACGATACTATTTTCATCGAGAGCTATCGGTTCGGACGAAGTCACCTCTACATATTGGAAACCCTTATAATTGAACTTAGGAGTAAATCGAGTCTCCCCGTCCCTCAATATGACGATATCCGTTTGAAACGGGTCGCTGTCGTCGGTCGGACGATAATGGTAATCGATATTCGCTAAATTCACCGTACCGTCTTCATTCAGCATCTCCCCATGTTTCAATCGTAAAACAATGCCCGCTTTCCCCTCTACCGAAAGTTCCACCGTTCCCGCCATATTCTCAGGGAAATGATAGACAAAACAAGTATCGTTTATTTTTACAAACCGTGAAGCGTTGTGACGGACGATTTCCTTCACCGGCACAGTTAATTGAGCCTCTATTCGCTGGGTAGGAGCAGATACTTCCTTAGCATTTTTCCATTGTGAAACATCGATTCCCGATGTATTCCAACCCTCGATTTCCTGCCGTGCATCATAGTGTTCCGCCGTATAAATGCTGTTGAATATCACAGGACTGTCGGTCGTTACCCAGCTGCTATCGGTCGATATAGTTTCGATACTTCCGTCGGCATACTCGACTCGTACTTGCATAATAAATGCAGGGCGGTTACGCCACGAGGCTTTATCGAAAAACCAAACTGCCGTGGATTGATGATTATACCACCCGTTTCCCAATTGTACCCCGATGACGTTCTCTCCCTCCGACAAATTGGGCGTTATATCATACATAACCGATAATACCCTTTTGTCGAAATGAGTGTACATAGGATCCAAAAAATGGTCCCCTATGCGTGAACCATTTACAGAAAGTTCATATAAACCGGCAGCGGCGATAACCGCATAAGCATGTTTTACGTTTCTCCTCACTTCGAAATCCTTTCGGAAATAAGGAGACGGGCGATAATCCTTATCATGGCCATCGCTAATCCATCGTGCATCGCCCCATTCTTGGGGAGACATCATACCTGTGGTGAACGACGACAGCGGTGAGCAAACAAAGCGATCCTCTCTTTTCGTTTTATATCCGACTTTCCAATAATATTTAGTCCAAGATTGCAGCGAATCGCCGGCGTAAACGATCCTGCGGATATCACTCGGAAGCTCGCCGCTATCCCAACATTGGCCAGAGCCGTTTATCACTGCCATACTATCGGCAGAGACCCATACCCGACAAGACTTTACCGAATCTGTCTTCACGACCGGGATTTTCCACGACAATCTCGGCGAAGACATATCGATTCCCAACGGTTCCGACAAATACTCACACATTAAGGAATACGGAGCCTCGGGACTTGTACTGCAAGCCGCCAATATACAACCTGATAATATGCTCAATCCGTAACTAAATACCCTGTTCATCATCGCTTATATCTATATAATTAGATTTTATTTTGTTCGGCAATCTCACGGCGATTCTCCAAATCGGAAGAAATCTCGGACAATCGTTTTTCGCTCAAAGGATACCTCGAAATAAAAAGTGCCGATATTCCGGTCGCTATGGCCGGGAATATACTCATCATCAAACAAATCCCGGTCAATGCCGATTCTGATTGTATCGTATTGGCCTCGAACCCGAAATAGAACAACAGCCAACCGGTCAAAGAGCCACCCAATGTCCACCCCAATTTCTGAGACATCGATGACGATGAAAAGATAAGGCCCGTAGCCCGACGTCCAGTTTTCCATTCCGAGTAATCCGATATATCGGCATACATCGACCACAACAACGGAGAAACAATACCGGCACAAATACTAATGATGATTTGCAACACCAATATTCCATAAATGCCGTCTTTGGGTAAGAAATAGAATAGGATACTGAATATGGTAGCCCCTACCGTTGCCGTCAAAAAAGTATATTTTTTACCCATCAACCGTGTAAACGTAGGAACCAACATAATACCCAATATGTTAGCAGCTTGTCCCAAAACAAGATAAATGGTGATGAGCGTAACCGAAGCACTCATAAAGGTAAAAGAGAACGTGTCGGAGGCCTCTACATAATATTTGAAATAATAGACTGCCGAACCGTCTCGTAAAGAATTAAACCCGATAACCATGATACCGGCCACCAAAAGAATCCACCACGGTTTGTTCGTAGCCAAATCTTTCACATCGTCTTTCAAAGATGTTTTCTCTTCTTTGATAGGCTTTACCCGTTCTTTTGTCCACGAAAAAGTAAGGAAAAACATAATAGCCGCCAATATGGCAAAAACGACGGCAGCCATTTGCCAACCGAATGCCTGTGACGGAACGCCGTCGACTATTTTCATTTTACTGAATATATCGACCAACGGCTCTATCAGGAACAACACCAAAATACTCCCCCCGAATGCAAAAGTCATTCGGTATGAAGACAATGATGTACGAGTCTGCGGGTCGGGCGACATTACCCCTAACAACGAAGCGTATGGCACATTGACAAACGAGTACACCATCATCATGAGCGTATAAGTGACATAAGCATATACGATTTTCGATATTTCGGAATCTCCACCCCATGACGAAAAAGTCAATATGCCGCATAACCCGAAAGGTATAGCTCCCCATAACAAATAAGGGCGGAATTTTCCGAAACGAGAGTGCGTACGATCGCCTAAAATCCCGATAAAAGGATCGAGGAATGTATCCCAGATACGGGTAATCAAGAACATGGTTCCCACTACCGCTGCCGAGATTCCCACCACGTCGGTATAGAAAAATAACAAATACATGGTGAAGAGCTTCCAAAACATGGAAGAGGCGGCATCACCCAGACCATACCCTATTTTTTCCCTTAATTTTACGTGTTCCATGATATCTTATTTCAATATTTTTTTATTATGATCGACCATAGCGATAATAGTCCGTACCGATTCTATCGAACGCAATCCGTCGGCAGGCGTATGCAAGCAATAATCCACCAAACGGTCTACTGTCGATTCGGCAACGTGCATACGCGTATCGGACGAAGCATAGTATATGTACACTTTCCCGTCTTCATCGGCAATCCAACCGTTGGAAAACAAAACATTCGAAACATCTCCTATGCGTTCTTCATCGACCGGGGCCATGAAATATCCGGCAGGCTCTGCAATCATTTTGGTCGGATCCTCCAAAGAAGTCATGTAAAGATAGAGCACATAGCGCAATCCGGCAGCACAACAACGAACCCCATGAGCAAGATGCAACCACCCTTTTTCAGTCTTAATCGGGTGAGGACCCTCTCCATTTTTCACTTCTTTAATCGTATGATATTCCCGTTTATTGATAATTACTTCGTCGTGTACCTCTGCATGGCAAATATCATCGACCAAAGCCCAGCCTATGCCTCCACCATTTCCCGTATCGATGAAACCGTCTTGCGGACGGGTATAAAGAGCATATTTCCCATTCACGAACTCAGGATGCAAAACGACATTACGCTGCTGGCTGCGAGTCTTTAAATCGGGAAGACGCTCCCACGTTTTCAAATCTTTTGTCCGGGCAATTCCGGCCGAAGCAACTGCTGCCGACAAATCTCCCGGACGTGCATTGGGATCTTTGCGTTCGGCACAAAAGATACCGTAAATCCAGCCATCTTCATGTGCAGTAAGACGCATGTCATACATATTGGTATCGGGAATATCTGTTTCGGGCATCAAAATAGGATAGTCCCAAAAACGAAATCCGTCCACCGGGCTATCACTCTCGGCCACTGCAAAGAAAGACTTACGATCATCGCCTTCCACTCGCACCACCAAGTAATACTTTCCATTCAATTTAATAGCACCCGAATTCATCGTCGCATTGATACCGATACGCTCCTCCATATAGGGATTGGTTTTCTCGTCGAAGTCATATCTCCAAATCAAAGGAGCATGTTCGGCAGTCAATACAGGATACTTATATCGAACGTAAACCCCGTTATTTTTATTGCATTTCTCGTTTTTTCTTGAAATAAGAGCCTCATACTCTTTTCTCAATCTCTCTAACTCTTGTACCATAACCATATAATATCTTAATAAATAATCTTATAATCAACGGGCTATCAAAACCCAGTCATTTCCTCGTCCTTGTGTTGGCGATACGACTTCAAAAGCCTCACTTGTCTCGATATTTTTATAAAATATTAGTTCCCCGTTACGCGGATTAAACCACTCCAACCGAACGTTTTTTCGTTGAGTCCAACCGGACAGATTTACCGTTATGCTGTGACCATAAGGCATATAAAATAAAACATAATCTTTTCCACCGTATGCCACAGCATAATCGTCATCGGTCTGTTCCGGTCGCTCTATCAAATATTGCAATGGTCTTCCTCGGAAAAAATCGATAGCCTCACACAATTTTCTGAAATGTATCATATCGCAAGCCCCGGCTAAATCCAGGCTTTCTTTCCAAGTTGTTTGCGCATCTATCATCGGAGAATACTTATCGGAATACATCTGCCACACTTCATTACAACCGTAAGTATATCCGCAAGCTCCGCTAAACATACTTTGATACAATGTCATACGGACATCGAAATCATCGAATCTACCATTCTCCGATTTAAAATCGATAGGTATATTCTCATACCGAGGCTCCCCATCTAAGACCGGTTTGATCGGCTGTTTCTGTAAATCGTTCAGTAGCAATCGCCTATATATGGCATAATCGCGTTGAGCATGTCCGCTTTGGAACATATTGAAATCGAGCCAAGTCTCATCATGGAACCAAAAAGAAGAAGAATGTTCCCCTTGCGGGTGGTAAGTCATTAAATGCCGTTTATCACACTCCTTAATGCCCTCGGCCATCGCTTTCCAAACGGTAAAGTTCTTACCCTCTCCGCTACGATCTCCTCCGATAATCCATATAATATTGGGAGTGTCGGCATATCGACGTCCGAGCCATCGGCCATACTCACGAGCATTCGCCTCGTCGAATATCTCTGGTCCCGCACCCCATTGTTTATCCACTTTATCACCCCACGTAGGAAGTAATCCCACATAAAGCCCTTTCTCCCCGGCTATTTCTAAAACACGATCTACCCATTTGAAATAATCAGGATCGGGAGTAGACGGAGAACCGTTTATCAATGGCCTGTTAATCCCGTCCGAACCATCGAGCTCGGACAATATAACCGTTTGAATCACCGTAAACCCTTTGGCTCGACGATTTTCCATATACAGTTCCACCTCCGGTTCGTTCAATCGATAAATCAACTCCCAAGCCGTATCTCCCAAATAGAGAAACGGAGTTCCATCGGTATGTTGCAAAAAACGCCCGTTGGGAGACACACACAAGTCTCCGTGAGAAAAATCGACCGATTTACCCGACCAACTATCCGCTCGTACTTCGACAAGAGCCGGGACAATCCATGCAAGAAACAATATGAATACATACCGGGGCATATTGATCTTATTTTTGCGTTGTCAAATATTTACCCACTACTTCCATCTGCGGACGGTCTTTCCCGTCTACCGGAGTAATCGCCATAAATTCGTCTTTCGGCCACCACGGTCCGGCAGCCCAATAACAACCGTTTATATCGTTTTCCTGCAAGTAAGACAGAAATTTATCCAATACAAGGTTCCAACGCGAATCACTATCGGGAATACCATACTCACCGACCATGCCTTCGAATTTATTGGCTTTCAGCCATTCCACAAAGGGACGCACACGGTCTATACCCTTTTCAAGATAGCAAGAATCTTCATCATATCCACGTTTGTAAGTACCGGAAGCATCTGCATCGAAATAGACATGCGCCTCGAATGCCAACTTATCGGCAGGATCTTTCAAATATTTCAACGTATCGCTAAGTTCAACCCAACGTTCAGCCGAACTCCAATGATTGCCCCCCACCATAATACGAGTATCCATATCGACCGTACGAATGGAGTCTATACACAATTGCGCCATCTCGAACCAAGTCGTGCAAGAATCCAAATCATGAGGTTCGTTCATTAACCCATAAGCATAAATATTGTCAAATGATTTAAATTCCGTAGCCAGCGATTTCCAGAACGAAGCCAAATGTTCCGGTGTCAACCCGTTTGTCCCGATAATCGTATGCTCGCCATTCATATAACGACGACAATAGTTATGCAAATCCAACATGACAACCATGTCTCGCTCTGCTGCCGCAGCAACAAAATCTTTCATTTTGTCGAGATCATGACGATTCAGTTCTCCGTTCAATTCATATTGTAAACGTTCCCATTTAAATGGAAAACGCACTAATTTCAATTCCTTCTCATTCCAATAATCCAAATCGGAAGCCTGAGGATAGGTATAATCGGTATTATATACACCCGGGAAATTGGAACCGAAGTCGGCACAAGCCATATTTACACCATAAGGTTTACCTTCCGTTTTAGCTACCTTATTGCTACAACTGCACAATAACAAACCTAACGCAACTACAAAAACTACTCTTTTCATACAATATCTGTTTTCCTAATTTATATTCCAACCTTTCACGCAAACCGGATAGTCGACATTCACCTCGATAATTTGCGACTCTCCCGGATCGAGCCACAAATAGTTTTTCGACGCAATAAATTCATGAGCATATCCGGGGGATTCCACATAGACACCTATGGCCGGCAGTTTCCCGACATTCGTCACCGTTATCTGTCGCCCATCTCTCTTCATGGTAATCTCTGTACGAGGCATCGACATAATTACCCCTCGACGAACTTCATAATTGGTAAAATAATAATTACGAGATAATCGTTTACCCTCCGAACAAACATCGACAACAAAAAACAACATGGTCGATTTCGTCTGTACTCGATTCAAATCGAGATTACCCAAATTTTTTACGGTTTCCAATTCGCTATGCCCATTGAACTCCCGACATACGACAGTATCCAATCGATCATTATAAACTGTCACCGATACCGTGTAATCTTTACCGTTCAACCGACGACAATCATCGAGTAAATACAACGGCAACGATACTTCTTGACTCGACAAATTCGTCCGGTCGAAAAGCAAAACTCCCGTCAATGGTGCAAAAGATTTCTGCACGAAATAATGTACCGGTTTAATCGCTCCGTAGTAATCGACACTCGACCAAGAGACACCCGGATAATTATCGTTCATCTTGTAATAAAGAGCTCCGGTTGTTTCGGGCCACAAAGTACGAGCCCGTTCCAACGTATGCCTTACTCCGACAACTTGTGCGAGCTGAGACCCTGTAATAAATTCGGCCAATATGGTATCGGGCATGAAGTATCCCGAATATTGCGAGAGCTTGCCAAACTCTCCCATTGTCCCGAAAATAGGAGTATGATGACGGAAATGATCGCCCGGACGAGACGGCCATCTATCTTTCTCTTCGGCCAAATAACGTCTCACACTCTCTATATGCGGTAGAGAAGCAATTCCGAACTCTCCCCAAAACGGAGAAGTCATATTTAAATTATGATTCAAATGAGCATCGTCCCACCAGCAATTGTAATTATGATCGCTGCCGCCCCATGCCTCTCCTCGGTGAAACGGGCGGGAACCGTCGAGCTCCAAGCTCAAACGCCCCATCATATCGATAGCCGGCCCGAAAGGTTTATCTGATTCGTTACCGGCGCCCCACATAACCAAAGAAGGGTGGTTTCGGATACGTTTCATATTCCTCACTACCGTCTCCTGTAACATATCGAACGGTTGCGTATTATGGCTGTTCCACGCCGTAGGCCACTCTTGTATCACCATAATGCCATACTTATCGCACAATTCATAAAAATCATCGGTTTCGGGCAATCCTCCACCCCACGCTCTCATCATCTGAATATGCTGACTTTTAGCGATACTTAACAAGCGGTCATATTTTTCTCGCGAAAAATCCATCAAAGCATCCATCGTACACCAACCGGTTCCCTTCACAAACATAGGTTTACCATTAATGACGAAAGTCCAATTATAACGGTCTTCTCGCTCGCCTCCCGGAAACGGAGCCATGTCGATCGTACGAATACCGAACGATGTCTTTTCCACATCGGGGCGAGCTCCGTTACGAGGAATAAATGCGACTGTCATATCGTAAAGAGACTGTTCTCCCATATCATTAGGCCACCAAAGGCGGGGAGCATCTATTTTGAAATCGAATGAAAACTGTTCGGTTTTCTTCGACGAATTAATTTCATGTTCAAAGAATTGAGGAGCACCTTCAAAATTTTTAGGCACGATCCTAATTTGTAATTTACCTTTTAGCGGTGCATTTATTTTTTTGAGAGTCACTGCCAACCGCATATCGCCCTGCAAAGAACGGGTCGATACAAAAGGCGCCTCTATTTCCACCGGAGCCTGTGATTCCAGTTTTACCGAACGCCAAATTCCCAATGACGGAATTTGAGCATAGTGCCAACCATAAACACAATTAAACACCACGGTATACTTCCAACTTTCATTAGCGTTAGGAGGCCAATTTCCTAAAAACATCTGAGGAATCGGATCGAGTTTCACCACAAGCGTGTTCTCCTTTTTCAAATATTTCTTCACAGCGAAATCGGGACCTCCGAACATTCCCTCGTGAGAACCCAGTTTTTTCCCATTCAGCCAAACGGTACAACGATTCGCTACACCGCCGAATGAAAGAATAGGATTTTCAAGCAGTTCATTCAATGTAAATTTTTTACTAAACCACCATGTCTTGTAACTCTGTTGCTCGGCGATCGAGTCATTTTGCCCGATATAAGGATCGGGGATAATACGATTCATCAACAATGCAGTATGTACACTTCCCGGTACAACAGCCTCCACGGCATCGGTCCAAACGTCTTTAAGACGGAATTTTTCATCGCCGCCTTCGGCCATGAGCCATATTCCATCGAGAGAGAGAGACTCTGGACTTCGAACTGTATCGACCGACGAAACCTGAATCATCGAGATTCCCGGCAACTCCGAGAGAATGTATTTCGCAGCAAAACCTTCCCTATCTATTTCGTCTAAGGATTTCCCGGCTTGAACGGGAAATCCTGACAAAATAGACACTAAAATAAGAGAACTACCTGTGATGAATCTTTTCATATTTCTTATTAATATACTTGTACCGTAGTTTTATATTTCAACAACGTTGCCAACTGAGGACGATCTACCGTATAATTATCGGTAGGTTGTACAGCCAATTTATAATCGCCCCAACGAGGGCCGGCCGACCAATAAGTGCCATTCACACCGTTTTCCTGCAAATATTTCAAAGCGGAATCGAGAATATCCAGCCAACGACCGTCGTCATCGGGCACACCATACTCCCCTACAAAACCACGTTTGCCGTTTTCTTTCAACCATTCGACGAAAGGCCGCAGACGAGCCACACCGGTTTGAATAGTCGCACCGTCTTCATCGTACGATCTGGAATAATTTCCCGAAGCATCCCAATCGAAATAAACGTGAGCTTGGAAAATCATGTTGTCACAGGGATCAACCAAGTTTTTCAATCCGTCACTCACCTCTTTCCAACGGCTGGCCGAGCTATACTCATTACCGCTGATGACCAACATAGTCTCGGTATCGACCTCACGAATGGCATTGATACAAGCCTGTGCAATGGTCTCCCACGGCGTTGTGCGCAACATGCCATAAGGTTCATTCATGATGTCGTACCCCCAGATACATTTGTAATCTTTGAACTCCGCAGCCAATTTTTTCCACACATCGCAGAAGTTCTCAACCGTACATTGAGCATTGCCGATAACAACGAACTGGTTATCGTCAGAGTTCACACCATTGGAATAGACGCAATAACGACCGAAGTTGTGCATATCGAGCAAGACTTTCATGTTCAAGTCCTCGGCTGCTTGCACGAATTCTTTCATCTTGGCCAACTCCGTAGTGATAAGCGGGCCATTCATTTCGCTTTGGATACGCTCCCAACGAAACGGGAAACGAATCATACGCAGTCCCTTCTCCTTGAAATACTCCAAGTCTTTTTTGGTGGGATAGCCATAGTGCGTGCCGTCAACACCGGGATATACATTACCAAACTCGGCTCCCGACATATTCACACCGAAGTATTCGGTATGTTCGGTTCCACCACCATTACCGCCGTCTCCCCCGGGGCCATCTTCATTGCCGCAGGAAGTCATTGAAGCCATCAACACGGCGGCAAAAGCAAATGTCAAAATCTTTTTAACCTTCATAAAAATCAAAATAAATAGTGTATAGTTTAATTAAAGCGATAAGCCGGGGCAGGACGTTGTCCTACCCGACTTATCACAGTTATTCTCAGCCTATTTTTTTAGAAAAGCGGAAGTTGCACATGCTCAGGTCGAAGTCCATGGCATCGGTCGGCGTGAATACAATTTTCCACTCCGTGTTATCCGGTGCCGGGCTACAGCCATCGGGAAGAATCGTATTTTCACTTACCTCGTCCAAGCCTATGCGCATAGTACGCCACCCGCCATAGGTATTGACAGGAATTCCACTCGCACCAGGCATCCACATGAAATTACCCAAAGCTATCCGCGTGGTCGAGTTCAGCGGATAGGAAGCATTCGTGCAAACCTCGAAGCATAGGTTATACGCAGCAGGATCGGCAGCCACCTCGGCCGGCACTTGAATGTAGCCTGCCCACAACACCATCCAACCCCAAGCGCCCACATTCCCGTGGAAACGCAAGTATTTCATACCCTCATTCAACGGTTCGGGGTAACCATCTCCCTCTGTACCATCACACAAAAAGTTGAGAGTATTATCGGGGAATTGGCTGGAATGAGTAAATCCACCAGAACCCGGCCAATCGTTGAAATCGAAGATTTGATGCCCAGTATTCATATACGGGATAGCCACCGGCTCAGCCATCTCACCGCCCTGAATGGTCAGGTCGGTATTGGGCTGGGCGTTGGCGGGGATTTGCAGCGTAATATCCGAGCGGGTAGCGTCGATTACGGTACAAATCGCATTGCCTATGCGCACATCGGCCTGTTCGACGGTAATACCGTAAAGGTCGAAGTTATCGCCCGAAATCACCGTCGTATCGCCGGGATTGGTAAACTCATTTTGCAAACCGTCGATTTTCAACTCAGGAATCGATACCGTGAAAGGTCTCGATACCGAACCGTTCTTGGTCGTGATGTAAAGCATATCGGTCACCTCGCCCGGCAACTGACGGGGAACCGGAGCCAACAACATGTCGTAACGAGCATAAATCTCTTTGGGGTCGACCTCCACATCATTGAATTTGACCGACACTACATTACCGAGATTTTTACCTTCGATGCGCACCATGTCCTCAAAGTCGGCGCCATCGATTTCAAACTCTTTATCGTTGGCCAGCACGATTTTCGTAATCTCAGGAGCTCCGTTGGAAGGAATATCGTCTTTTGCTTTGAGATCCTCCACTTCCACAACGTCCTGACAGGCGGAAAAGGCAAACAGCACTGCCGCCCACGCAGCCATATATTTTATATTTTTCATTTTTATCAATTTTTCGGTTATACACTAATTAACTCCAACCGGGATTATTGCTCGAAATAGCTTGGTTCGTGAGAACTTCGAGCGTAGGAATGGGGAAAAGCAGATGTTTCTCGGAACGGCTCTTCACGTTTCCGCACACGTCAGTTCCACCCAGTGCATTCATCGCTTGCAAATAAATACCCCAGCGAATCAAGTCCCAACGGCGATCGCCTTCCATGGCAAACTCCATGGAACGCTCTTCCAAGATAGCCGAGCGCAAAGCCGATTTGGTCGAATAATTTTTGAGTTCGCGCGGCGTAGCATTACTTCTCTTACGCACGTCGTTGAGCAAACCGATAGCCTCGTCATTCGGGCCTTTCAACTCGTTCGAAGCCTCTGCCATAATCAGAATAACATCGGCATAACGCAAGAACGGATAGTTGGCATCGGTACGTTGCAGGGTTTGATCGGTCACTTGCTGACTGTATTTTGTCGTGAAGGCGAAGAACTGCTCCGAACCGCCCTCGTCGCAACGCCACCCGGCAGTCACCTCAGGATTGTCGAATGGAGATTCGAGATTTGTTACCATCTCTTGCCATTTACCGAAATTGGGGAAGTAGGAACCGCCGCCCCAGCTGGTATCGGAGCCTTCGCGAATCCAGCAGTGCAGCACACCTTTGTCTACCCGGTAGTCGTCTTCTTCGAAGAGGAGGTACCAATGTTTGCTGTTACCCACTGTGAGGCTGTTTTCAATGTGCCCTTTTTCGTTTGTCATACCGCAATAGTGGTAGGTAAAGAGGGTTCCGTACAACTCGTCGCCCGACTTGGATTGCAGGCTGAATAGATGCTCGCTGCACGTTTTACCGCTGGGTGACCAAATCAGGTCATAGGATTCCAAGTTGTGCGTACCGTAAACGCCGCCTTTCACATCCTTGGCCACATCGTAGGCTAGTTGATAATACTCTTGCGAATTGAACGACTCGTAACCGGCCACTTGGTCTTTGGCGAAATCCATAGGAACCGGCTCGGTATACACTTTCGTGTTGGTCCCGTTGATGTTCTGCATCACAAATTGCGGACCGGTTTTCACCGTTACGATTTCACCCTCAGGCATGGCAGCCGAAGCAATCGTAGCATATACCTTTGCCAACAGACCGGCAGCCGAAGCAGCACACACGCGACCGGCTTGGAAATTGGTGTCGGTGTTTTTATAAAGCATGTCTTTGGCATCGTCCAACAGCGGAATGATAGTTTGCGTATAGACATCTTCAATAGGTATACGAGGACTATTCGTGTATTGTTGCGACTGGTTCACACTCACCGAATAAACGGGTATATCGCCATAGGCGCGCACCAGCATGAAATAGGCCCAAGCTTTCAAAAAATAGCACTCGCCCAGCACATTATCGCGGTGTCTGGCAGTGAGGTTCTTCATCTCATTGATTCGCTCGATGGCTTCGTTGGCCCGATTGATCACAGAGTACATACCCGTCCATACTACGTCACAATGGTTGTTCGAACCTTGAAAGTTACCGTTACCGAACTGGTCGAACTGCCAAGTAGCACCCGACACATTGTCGCAATCGTAGTCGAAAGGACGGGGCATATTCCCGTAACGGAACATGGAGGAGTGCAACGTTTCGTACACACCGGTCGTCCACATATCGGCTCCGTCGTCGGAATCGGGCACATCGTCGGGAGAGATAAAGTCGTAGGGTTTTTCTTCGAGCATATCTTCGCACGAAGTGAAGACCGGCGCTGTCGCCATCGCCAACCCCAACATGGTCACATATATCGATAATCTTTTCTTTTTCATTGTCTTGCAAATTATAACGTTACTTTTACACCTAAACTGAATGTCCGGCTTGCAGGATAAGAATAAATATCCACACCACGGCGGGAAGCATCCTGGCCAAACGTATTCACATCTGGATCATACCAACTGTAACCGGTAATCGTAAACACATTGTTCACCGTACCGAATACCGTCAAATTCTCTATTCCTTTGCAAGGAGAACCGAAGTTATAAGCCAAGTTGATGGTTTTAAGTTTCAAATAAGAGCCATCTTCGACGTGACGATCCGAAATTCTCCATTCACGAGTCTGAGCCATCGTGGCACGAGGCCATTTGGCATTCTCGGTGTTATCAGGCGTCCAACGACTTTCATACGCAAACTTGGGAATGTTGCTCACACTCTGCATGGAAATGTTGGTAAGGTTGGCATTGAAGATGTCGTTGCCATAAGTTCCCTGGAAGAACAAGCTCAGAGTCAAGTTTTTCCAACGGAAATTACCCGTAAGACCATACGTAAAATCGGGGTTAGTATCACCGATAATAGCACGATCCTCGGTCGTAAGTTTACCGTCACCGTTTACATCGAGATATTTGATTTCACCCACCATACGTTGAGCCTCTACGTCAGAGACGTTAGCATAGAGAGGATCGGCGCGCACCTCGGCAAGATTATCATAAAAGCCATCTTCTACATAACCCAATATTGCACCGATGGGCAATCCGTTACGTTGAATAAACACCTCTTTGGCACTATACCACAGGTTATTGGCATATTGGTCGGCGGTGAGACCACCGATGCGGTTACGGTTGAACGCGATGTTGGCGTCGAAATCCAATCCCCAGTCTTTGGTATCTATGGCATAGAATTGACCGGTAAGTTCGATACCTTCGTTCGTCACATGGCCGAAGTTGGTCCACATATTGGAAAAACCAGTCGAGGAGGGAATCGACACGTATTGCAACAAATCTCTGGTTTTCTTGTAATAGTAATTCACTGAGAGGGCGATACGGTTTTTCAAGAAACCGAAGTCCAAACCTACGTTATATTGGTCGGTAGTCTCCCATTTCAAATCTTTATTCAACGGGCCTTTACTAGTATCTCCGGCGAAACCGCTGTCGGTAATACCTCCGAAAGGATAGTTTGCCGAACCCAACGAAACCATCGTCTGATAGCTATTGATACCCTGGTTACCGGTCTGCCCGTAACTGGCACGTAATTTCAAGTTGCTGAATATGTTCAAGTTTTTAATAAAATCTTCTTCCGAAAGCACCCAAGCGACAGCACCCGAAGCAAAGTTGGCAAATTTGTTTCCGGGAGCGAAGCGGCTCGAACCGTCCCGACGATACGAAGCAGTAAAGATGTAACGATCTTTCAACACATAGTTGGCACGACCCAGCAATGAAACCAATGTAGCCTCGCCACGATTACTGGTGGGAGCGTCGATGGTCAACGCTTGCGAAAGGTTGTAGTCTTCGGTAATGTCGGTAGGGAAATTTGAGGCGTTGATAGCCTTGCCACCCCAGTTGGTATTTTCATAAGTGAAACCGGCTACTACATTCAAGTGATGAATATCGGCAAAAGTTTTGTCGAAGGTCAACACAGACTCGGCCGTTATATTTTGGTAGAAGTTATCACTCTTACCGGCACGACCGTTGTAGTTTTTACCTTCACCTGTTTCACGGGGATAGTAGGTAGAACGCTCGTTGTCGGTATAGCTCATACCGAAGTTCTGACGGAAGCGCAACCAATCGGTAAATTTAATCTCCAAGAAAGCCGAGGTAAAGACATTGATCGATTTCAATTCGTCCTTAGCCGTATTTACATAGGTACGGGGGTTGGCCGACAGCCAGAAGTATTCATCGTCTTGTGTATGGTCGCCCACATAAATCGTGGGAGGATACAACATGGCCGAACGAATGATACTGTAATCATAGGAATTAGATTTGGCAAAACGGGTATTCGACTTGGTAAAGTTGATATTCAAGCCGGTATTTAACCACGATTTTACTTGACTACCCACGTTGGCGCGCACAGCTAAACGGTCGTAACCCGAGTTGCGTATAATACCGGTTTGGTCGGTATAGTTACCCGAGAAAGCATAGTGCGATTTATCGTTACCACCCGATACGCTGATGTTGTACTCTTGGGTAAAGGCGTCTTGCAAGATTTCGTCCAACCAGTTAGTACCTTCGACCCACTCACGGTTTCCATACTCGTCCTCGTGCCAACCCGGATTCAAGAAGTCTTCGGGTGCGGGCTCATACGTACCCGACTCAGGTATAATGTTGTTCTGCGGGTCACGACGATAATTCCAGTCACCCCGGTAAGGCAGGTAAGCATACGGAGTGTTGTCGTACAAAGCGTTGTTGATCGTAGCTTCGTTCACGAAGTTGGCATACTCATAAGCATTGAGGCTCTCCACGATTTTCGAGATCTTCGAAAGACCGAAGTTCGCCGAGAATTCAACTTTGGCAGCTCCCGATTTACCTTTTTTCGTTGTAATCAAGACAACACCGTTGGCTCCACGAGAACCGTAGATAGCCGTTGCCGAAGCATCTTTAAGAACATCGATCGACTCGATATCGTTGGGGTTAATCAACGACAACGGATTGGAAGTGGTGTTGTTGTTTTCGTTTGCGCCGCTCGTCGGTGCGCTACCCGCATCGAAAGGGATACCATCTACGATATACAACGGTTGTGAACTGGTCGAAAACGAGTTTGCACCACGAATGGTAATACTCATACCCGAACCGGGAGCACCATCGTTAGAATTAACTTGCACACCAGCCAATTTTCCTTGTAGGGCTTGGCTGAAACTTGTCGGATTACCGATCATTAAATCCTCGCTTTTGATAGAAGCGACGGCTCCCGACAAATCCTTCTTACGCATCGTACCATAACCGATGACAACAACCTCATCGAGCGATTTTGAATCCTCACTCAACTGCACGTCGATCTGTGTTTTATTGCCCACGGTTACGTCTTCCTTTGTATATCCGATAAATGAAAAACGCAACACCGATTTAGGACCTTTCACCACAATCGAATATTGTCCGTCTACATTGGTAATTGTTCCGTTACCTTTCGAATTCAACTCGGTAACATTAGCGCCGGGAATAGGTAAGCCCGAATCATCGGCTACTACTCCCTTCACCACTATGTCCGCCATAGCGGTCGTTGCCCAAAACACAGCCACTACAAACGACATAGCTCTGAGCATTTTACCCACCATTTGAGAACGTGGGAAAGAAAACAGGTTTCTTTTCATTTGTAATAAATTTAAAATTAACAATCTTATTTTGATATTATTTCTTCTCTTTCTTTGTGCGATATACAGCCTCGTTATATTGCCGTATAAACTTGCGGCTTTGGCGACCGGCCGGCTTAATGAGAGATTCGTCCCAACCACCGTTTTTGTCGGCTCTCGGTAACAACATCGAACAAGTCTCGTTTTTGTCCGAAATTGACCAATTCACCCAACTGATTTTATGAGCTTCCATCCACTCTACCCAGCGAGTCCACTCTTCAATGTCCAATGGACCGTCACCTGTACATTCCATACCGGCACATTCCGATACGAAAATAGGGATCCCCTGCTCCCAAGCAGCAGTAGCTCTATCTCTCAATTCCTGTTTATGGGTAGCCGCATAAAAATGGAGCGTATATATTATATTATTGAAACCCTGCAAAGGGTCGGCTGCAACCAAATGTAAATCTTGATCCCAATGCGGACTTCCTACCAATATTATATTATCGGGGTCATATTTCCTTATTTGGGTGATAATGTCGGTAGCATACTCTTTCACACTCTCCCAAGTATTTTCCATAGGTTCGTTATAAATCTCATAAATCACATGAGGATACTTTCCGTACTTCTGAGCCATCATCGAAAAGAAAGCCTTTGCCTCTTCCTTCTGAGGATAATAAGTATGCCAATCTATGATTACATACACATTATTTTTAATCGCAGCCTTTACAACCGCATTTATACAATTAAGAGCGTGTTCGGGGTTCTCTATATAATTATCTTCTATACAAGTTCCCATCGCAGCACGCAATACAGTGCATTTCCAATCTTCTTTCAGCCACTTTACCGACTTTTTATTATAAAATCGAGGCCACAAATTGTGCCAACCATAACTAACGCCACGCAACACGACAGGTTCTCCCTGCTCACTACAAAGTTGATTTCCATTTACTTGAAGCTGACCGTATAATTTTACCGGATCAGCCGCCATAGCAGATGATATAACACCGAATAATAACGAAATAATGAATAGCTGTTTTTTAAGCATAACCATGATATTAAATTTACGTTACAAAATAATAGTAAAAAAATAGCGCAAAAAAGTACTTTATTATCCGATAATGATACTTTTTTACCTCAAATGTGATTTTTCAATAAAGGAGAAGCGAATCAAGAAATCTGCAATTGATCTAAGCACCTGTTTATCAACAAAAACTATAATAGACGACCGCCCCGATAAAATGTTTTATACAAAAAGCATTCAAGATTTATTTAAAATTTTTCGAACGGTATTCAAAAGCCATTTATTCATCATGATCATCTAAACTATCCCAAATAGAGTCCTGTTGTTCTATATATTCTTCATAGTAATAAGCGAACCCCTTTCTTTCTGGAATACCCAACGTATCGCACCATTCTTTATAATCGGCCTCCAATTGCTTATCCTCCGCCATCATCGACCGGAATATATCTTCCGATAGATCGAGGGTCCGATACTGTTTAATAATATCATCAAATGTTATGGTAATATCATTACTCATGGCTTTTTCTATTTATCAATTAATATATCTTCGTATTTACAAATATAACTATTCTTTCATAAAAAAAGTTCTACAAAAAACAAAAATGTAAAATTAATCACTCCCCGGAATGCAGCCATTACTATGTAAACGCAAACCGATAAGAAAAATTATTCCCTTTACCAAGAAAAAAGTAGAACTTTCGATTAAAAAGTTCAAAATTTCTCGAATATAGGAATCGTTACTTCATAAAAGAATGATTATCTTTGTTTCAGAAGCAAAAGAGCAGCGCACCGCACAATCAAATAAATTTGTTTCTGCCTTCTTTTGCGCTATCTTTGCATAAAATGCGAAAATACAAACATGATTTACAACGAACGGAACATTCGAAAAGAGATTGTGCTGGAAGCCGCTAAACAAATCATGATGGCGGCCCGCACAGCACCCAAAGGTAAAGGAGTGGATATTATCGAAATAATTACACTCTCGCACGATAGCCTTCCGACTCTATCGGAAAATATGCGCAGCGAAGGGAAAAAACGCGGCATGATGTTTTTTCTGCGCGATGCCGATAATATAGAACAAGCCGACGCAGTTATCCTCATCGGAACCCGCCGACACCCCTTAGGTTTGAATTGCGCATACTGTGGAGCGAAAACGTGTGGTGAAAATCCTGAAAGCAATCCTTGTGCGATTAACTCTATCGATGTGGGAATCGCTATCGGATCGGCTTGTTCGAAAGCAGCCGACCTCCGTATCGACACCCGGGTGATGTTCTCGGCAGGCACAACCGCACAATCTATGAATCTCCTGCCCGGCTGTAACCAAATCATCGCTTTGGCATTGAGTGTATCGTCCAAGAACCCTTTTTTCGACCGTAAATTTCAAGCTCCGAAACAATGACCCCTAACGTTTCCTTTCCGGCAGAATGGTATCCCCAATCGGGCATACAGCTCACTTGGCCTCACCCAAACACCGATTGGGCCTACATGCTCGACGAAGTTACCGACTGTTATAAAAAGTTGGCAAGCGAAATTTCCCAAAGGGAAAAGCTCATCATCGTCACCCCCTGCCCCGACGAAGTTAAAAAACAATTACAGGATACGATCGACATCGAATCCGTCCGATTCATAGAATGTCTCACCAACGATACATGGGCACGAGATCACGGCGGTATCACGGTATTCAGAGACGGAGTTCCCGTTATATACGACTTCAAATTCAACGGCTGGGGACTCAAATTCGCAGCCAATTACGACAACCTCATCACTTCGACTCTATATAACGAAAACGTTTTTAACGCCCTATACGAAAATAAGCTCAATTTCGTACTGGAAGGGGGAGCCCTCGAAAGTGACGGAGCCGGAACTTTGCTGACCACAAGCGAATGTCTGCTATCTCCCAACCGAAATGGAGAATGGACACGACCCGTTATCGAAGAATACCTCAAACGGACATTCGGGCTGCAACGCATACTATGGCTCGACCACGGCTATCTCGCCGGAGACGACACCGATAGCCACATCGACACACTGGCCCGATTTGCAGACGAAGATACAATCGTTTACGTACAATGCTCCGATTCGGAAGACGAACACTACGAAGCATTGCGTAAAATGGAAGCACAACTTCAAACCTTCACAACGATCGGCGGGAAACCGTATAATCTGCTTCCCCTACCCATGCCCGAAGCCGTTTACGATGAAAACGGAGTGCGTTTACCGGCAACTTATGCCAACTTTCTCATCTTGAACGACGCAATCCTGTACCCCACTTATCGACAACCTTTGAACGATAAGAAGGCATTTGAAATACTTCGACAAGCGTTCCCGAATCGGGAAGTCGTAGGAATAGACTGTTCACCGCTCATTCGACAACATGGTTCGTTACATTGCGTAACCATGCAATATCCTCGAAATGTATTACGATAAATATATCCTGTCATGACCGAAAAGAAAATCACTGTCGGAATTATCCAACAACAAAATACCGGCGACATCGCCGACAACAAAAAAAGGCTGAAACAACATATCGAACAATGCGCTGCAAAAGGTGCACGGCTCGTAGTCCTGCAAGAGCTACATAACAGCCTCTATTTCTGTCAAATAGAATCGACCGATAATTTCGATTTGGCAGAATCCATACCGGGAGAATCGACCGAATTTTACAGTCGTATCGCCGGTGAGCTGCACATCGTCTTGGTAACCTCTCTTTTCGAACGACGCGCAGCCGGATTATACCACAACACAGCAGTCGTGTTCGACACCGATGGTTCTATCGCCGGAAAGTATCGTAAAATGCACATACCGGACGACCCGGCCTATTACGAAAAATTCTATTTCACCCCCGGCGATTTGGGATTCACCCCCATAAAAACCTCCATCGGTACACTGGGGGTATTGGTATGTTGGGATCAATGGTATCCCGAAGCAGCCCGCCTCATGGCACTGCAAGGAGCCGACATGCTCATCTACCCTACGGCCATCGGCTGGGAAAGCTCCGACACCCCCCAAGAACAAAAGCGACAACAAGACGCGTGGATTATTTCCCAACGAGGACACGCCGTCGCCAACGGACTACCTGTTGTAGCTGTCAACCGTGTGGGACATGAACCCGATCCCTCTGGACAAACCAACGGCATACAATTTTGGGGACACAGTTTCGTCTGTGGTCCGCAAGGCGAAATACTGGCCGCCGCTCCCGACGACAGCGAATGGTGTGAAGTCGTGGAAATAGATTTAACCCGCTCCGAAAACGTTCGGCGCTGGTGGCCGTTCTTGCGAGACCGCCGTATCGACTCGTACAACGATATATTGCGAAGATTCATCGACTAACCGTATCTCGAAAAACAAAAGCACGGAATATCTTCACCCGATTCCCCGATGTACCGAACCTTCGTTATAAAATAATAAAAAAGGACATAAATCTCCGCAAAACAGCTATTTTTGTAAATTATTAGCGTCAAGATATGGACACGAAAAAAAATATCACGGACAAACAACTGGCATTGGACAAGCGTTATATACGAATGGCGCAAATCTGGGCTGAAAACTCTTACTGCCAGCGTCGTAAAGTCGGAGCTTTAATTGTAAAAGACAAGATGATAATTTCCGACGGATACAACGGTACACCTGCCGGATTCGAAAACTGCTGCGAAGACGAAAACGGCCACACATTTCCTTTCGTTTTGCATGCCGAGGCAAATGCCATCACCAAAGTCGCTCGCAGCAACAACAGCAGCGACGGAGCGACTCTATACGTGACGTCCTCGCCTTGTATCGAATGTTCCAAGTTGATTATACAAGCAGGTATCAGTCGTGTCGTATTCTCGGAGTACTACCGGCTCCAAGACGGTATCGAACTTCTGCAAAAAGCCGGCATACAAGTGGATTTCATTGATCCGCAAGCCGATGAATCTATAAAGTAAAAAGCTAAACTATCCTATTAAATATGAATAACGAAAAAGCTCGTTTCGTCTGGGTCCCGTTACTAATAGCCGTGGCTATCGCCGGGGGAATTTTAATCGGACGATTTTTCTCTGCCGAAACCTCTTTCGGCAAAACGGCAAGGTATGACAAAATCGAAAGTTTGTTGCAATGCATCGAGCAACAATACGTCGACACGGTAAACAGGAACGATCTCATAGAAAATGTCGTGCCCAAAGTCATAGGAGAGTTAGATCCCCACTCTGCCTACATTCCGGCAAAAGATTTGGAAAGCGTCAATGAAGAGTTAGAAGGCTCGTTTAGTGGAATCGGGATACAATTCAATATACTGAACGACACCATCAACGTTGTCAGCGTCATTTCCGGCGGCCCCTCCGAAAAAGTAGGAATACTGGCCGGAGACCGTATCATCTCGGTCAACGATTCTGCTTTCGTTGGTAAAAACATCAGCAACGAAAAAGTCATGAAAAATTTGCGGGGACCTAAGGGAACGACCGTGAAACTCGAAATCTTACGCAAAACAGCGAAAAATCCGCTCATTTATGAAGTAACGCGCGGAGATATTCCCGTCAACAGCGTTGATGCGGCTTATATGCTCGACGACAAATCGGGATATATAAAAATCAGCAAATTCGGCAAAACCACTTATGACGAATTTATTACAGCCCTCTCCAAACTACACAATCAAGGAGCCGAAAACTTCATTATCGACTTGCGTGGCAATAGCGGAGGATTGATGGACGCCGCAATCAATATGGCGAATGAATTCCTTCCTGCCAACCGATTAATAGTCTATGCCGAAGGAAAAGCATTCGAACGGGAAGACGCCGTTTCGAACGGCACGGGAACATTCCAAAAAGAACAAGTCGTAGTTCTCACGGACGAATGGTCCGCGTCGGCCAGTGAAATATTCGCAGGAGCCATACAAGACAACGACAGAGGTTTGATAATTGGGCGCCGAACATTCGGCAAGGGATTGGTACAACAACAAATCCCCTTCCGTGACGGATCGGCCATTCGACTGACGGTAGCTCGTTACTATACACCTTCCGGCCGTTGTATCCAAAAAGAATATCAATTAGGGAAATCCGAAGATTATAGCATGGATATCGTAAACAGATATATGCACGGTGAATTTTTCAATGCCGACAGTATCAAACAGAACAAAGAGTTGGTGTTCCACACGGTCAACGGGCGTGAAGTATACGGCGGAGGCGGAATTATGCCCGACATATTCGTTCCACGAGACACGACGGGAGTCACCTCCTACTTCAACAACGTAGCCAACGAAGGACTGCTCTATCAATACGCATTCGACTACACGGATAAATACCGCGACAAATTGTCAACAGCAAAAGATGTCGAATCCCTATTGAGTATACTTGAACCCAACACTCTCTTAAACAGTTTCGTTCAATACGCCGCCCAAAAAGGAATACGCCCCCGTCCCGTTTACATCAATATTTCAAGGAAATTGATCGTAAACACGTTACAAGCATACATAGCCCGGAACATATTGGGAGAAGAAGCATTTTACAAACTGCTGCTACGAGATGACGAAACCTTGCGAAAGGCTCGGGATATAGTGAATAAAGGCGAAGGATATCCCGAATTGCCGGCAGAAAATCAAGTTCCTCGATGAGCGAAAAACGACAACTGCGGCAACAGGTCAAACAGTTGAAACAGACTATCTCCTCGGAACAGCGAGTAGCTTTATCACAAAATATATGTTCAGCAATAGAAAAGCTACCCGGTTTCGAAACAGTCTCGCGCATACTGCTTTATCACGCCTTGCCCGATGAGGTCGATACCGGTTTAATGTTATCCAGATGGAGCAAAAAAAAGCAACTGTACCTACCCATAGTGAACGGCGACAATCTCATCGTCAGCCCCTACGATCCTCGGTTCCTTAAACAAGGGGCTTTCGGTATTTGGGAGCCGGGTGACACCCGTGAAACCGATCCCGGTTCGATAGACTGGATAATCGTACCCGGAGTAGCGTTCGACAAAAAGCTGAATCGATTGGGACGAGGAAAAGGATATTACGACAAACTGCTCGTCCAGACCTCCGCCACAAAAATTGGAATCTGCTATGGACTGCAACTGTTCGACGAAATACCGGCAGAGCCCCACGACATAAAAATGGACTTTATAATTACCGAAAACAATATCATTCATAGAAAGGACGAATTATGGCACTAATAAACGCCGAGACAAAGCTTTGCGACGTTATCTTGCACGAACCCTCCGTCATACCGGTTATCAATCGATTCGGTATTATTCTGGGGGTCGGCGACAAAAGCATACGTACCGTATGCGAAGAAAAAAATCTAGACTGCGAGTTTTTCGTGACCATACTCAACACCTTTATCAACGAAGACTATTTCCCGGAAAACAGGCTCAAATCATTTTGCGCTACACAAATAGTAAACTACCTCACCCAAACGAATGCCTACTATGAACAATTCCAGATACCCAATATAGAACGACATTTCAATTTCTTGATAAACCAAAGCGACAGCGAGAACAACAATCTCGAACTTATGAAGCAATTCTTCGACGAACTGAAAAAAGAATTGTTGTCGCGCATAGAAAATGACAAGAATTGCTGGTTTCCCTCTATCAAAGTCGCTGCCGAAACCCTGCACGGGGAATATTACGGAGAAAAATTTCAACCCGATACAGAAGAAAACGATTCTTTGGAAGAAAAATTAGACGATCTTAAAAGCCTGTTTGTTATTCATCTAAAAGGCGAATACGATCTCAATCTTTGCCACGGTGTCATATTCGCAATATACAGCCTCGAAAAAGATATCAAACAACACAACCGGATAAGAAACAGAATACTCCGTCCCATTGCCGACGGTATGTTGGAAGCCTGCCGAAACAAAAGTTTCAAGTAATCGAAGTCCATGCGTATCGCCATCGTTACACCATACACGTTACTTAACTTAGGATTGAAGCATTTACTACAAAAATACTTCGACACCACTCCTATATTATACAACGAGATTTCCGAGTTTTTCGATAACGCGCCCGAACAATTCGATGCCTATATTCTTTTTGCCGATACAATCATCGGATACAGCGATTTTTTCCTCCCTCGCAAAAGCAAAATCATACTCCTCGCCTCCGATGGGTCTCATCTGCCCGAAACGTCAATGACTTCGTTAGACATACACGAAAGCGAAGAATCTCTGCTCGAAAAAATACAACAGTTCATCGAGCATTTAGACAAACAATCCGAAATCCTGCCTCACGAATTATCGCCTCGGGAAACCGAAGTATTGAGGCTGGTAGCCAAAGGGCTCATGAATAAAGAAATAGCCGATCGCCTGAATATAAGTATAAACACAGTACTCAGCCATCGAAAAAATCTAACGGCCAAATTAGGTATCAAGACCGTATCGGGGCTTAGCTTCTATGCAATGATGAACGGTTATATATCGGATATAGACGATAAATAACACCATACAATTTTTTGAATATAATTATTTTTATCGTTTTTCGATAAAAATATACTGTTTTTCTTGTTCATTCGGAAAATATTCTATTTCTTTGTCCTGACAATATAGAATATGACGTATATGTTTTACGACAAACGAACACAGAGAAAAATACAATTATTGAATTTGCTAATCGCATTACTCATTCTCATTCCCATACTTCTCGATTTCTCCAAAGGATTTATGATGGGACTCAACTCCTCTGTCATCGGATTCCAAAATGGGCTGGAAGAATCGACTTTTCAGATTTGCACGGTCAAACCGGACTCATTGCAATTAAACCACATAGGAACGATCCCAAGTCTCAATCTCTCGTCCGACAATATTCTCTACCTTCCGGCATCGACTACACCCGTAGCACTGAGCATAAGTTCCGTAATACTGACTGGGCTTTCTTTCATCGCCCTTATTTGTATGATTATTAAATTAGTGCAACTGATAAAATCGGTTGCCTCAGATGGACTTATGAACCGTAGAAACATCAAACGATTGAGATTACTCTCCTATTTCATGATTACATTCTACCTCGTTAGCTATATAGATTCCTTTATCACCACGAGCTATTATCGTTCGCACCTCTCGTTGGGAGACAATCAAATTTGCTATCCCGAATTGAGCGCTTCGGTCACTATTGCATTTATTTTGCTGTTACTAGCCGAAATTTTGAATATAGCCTATAAACAACGCGAAGAATTAGACCTCACTATATAAATAACGACCATGCCTATTATTGTCAATCTCGATGTAATGATGGCGAAACGAAAAATTTCGCTTAATGAACTTTCGGGCAAAATAGATATCACTCCGGCCAATCTCTCTATCTTAAAGACAGGGAAAGCCAAAGCTATACGTTTCTCCACTCTCGAAGCTATTTGCAAAGAACTGAATTGCCAACCGGGAGATATCCTAGAATACCAAGACGAAGAAAATACAATATAACTCACTTTAAATCAAACAAAAATGAATCTGAAAATGGTAAAATCGGGATTAGTGCTTGCCTGTGTAGCCCTTGCCCAATGGGTATCGGCACAACAAGCTCCTCAGATGGAAGCATTGCCCATCGATCCCAACGTACGCTACGGAGTCCTCGATAATGGTCTCACCTATTATGTACGTCACAACGAAACGCCGAAGAATCGTGCAGAATTCCACATTGCACAAAAGGTAGGTTCAATTCTCGAAAACGAAGACCAACGCGGATTGGCCCACTTCCTCGAACACATGGCATTCAACGGGACAGAACATTTTCCCGGTAAAAACATGTTAAACTACCTCGAAAACAAAGGTATCAAATTCGGTGTAGACATCAATGCCTATACCGGATTCGATGAAACCGTGTATCGTATATCCAATGTCCCCACTCAAAATCAAAATTTAGTAGACTCCTGTCTACTCGTTCTGTACGATTGGGCCTGTGCCATCTCTCTGAATGACAAAGACATCGACGAAGAACGCGGAGTTATCCATGAAGAGTGGAGAACTCGCGCCGATGCCAATTGGCGTACATGGGAAGTCACGGTTCCTGTCATGTTTGCCGGTAGCCAATATGCCAACCGTATGCCCATCGGAACAATGGAAGTTGTCATGAATTTCCCCTATCAGGCACTACGCGACTACTATCACAAATGGTATCGCCCCGACCAACAAGGCATTATCGTTATCGGTGACTTCGATGCCGACAAAATGGAAGCTCAGATCAAAGAACTGTTCGGTAAAATCAAAATGCCCGAAAACGCGGCAGAACGTATCTACTACACCGTACCCGATAACAAAGAGCCCATCTTTGCATTCCACAAAGACAAAGAAGCCACATACACCCGGGTGGATATCTATATGAAACACGACCCCATGCCCCGCGAAATGAGAGGAACTATCAACGGGGCCATCAATGACTATATGGGACAAGTTGTCGGTATCATGTTTAACGACCGCATCTCCGAAATCACTCAAAAACCGGATGCTCCCTTCATTGCCGGAGCGATTTTCGACGGAGATTTCTTCGTTTCCAAAACCAAAGATGCATTTACTCTTATCGCTTTGGGTAAAGACAATGGAGCGATCGATGCCATAAAAGGTATTATGCTCGAAGCAGAACGTATCGACCGTTTCGGATTCACAGCTTCCGAATACGACCGTGCCCGGGCTACATTGCTTTCTCGGTATGAAAACATGTACAAAGAACGCAACAATCACAAAAACATCGACTACGCCGAAGAATACATCAGACACTTCATCGACGGCGGATATATTCCGGGTATCGAAATGGAATACAACCTGCTCAAACAAATATCTCCGGCCATTACGGTAGATATGGTAAACCAATACATCAAAACGCTTATTAGCGAAGACAATATGGTAATTTCACTGACCGGTCCCGATAAAGAAGGAGTATCCTATCCCGACAAAGACCAAGTTCTTGCCGCTATCAAAGAAGTCGAAGCAGAAGAAATTACTCCCTATGTCGACAATGTATCCAACGAACCGCTCATTTCCGACGAACCGGTTGCGGGTAAAATTGTAAAAAGTGCTGCCGGAAAGAAATTTGGAACAACCGAATGGACCCTTTCCAACGGAGTGAAAGTTATCCTCAAACCGACAGACTTCAAGAGCGATGAAATCTCTATGCAAGCCGTAAGCAAAGGAGGACTTTCCCTTTATGATTACACAGATCGTGCTTTGGTTAAAAATCTGAAAGCCGTCAATGAAATCGTTGAATTGAGCGGACTCGGGAAATACGGAAGAACAGACTTGATGAAAGCATTAGCCGGTAAAACCGTATCTACCTATTTTTCTTTGGGAGAACCTATGGAAATGATCAATGCCTCCTGCGCGACCAAAGACCTCGAAACCATGATGCAATTGGTATACCTCACCTTTACCGACATACATCGTGACGAAGATGCCTTCGCCGCATGGAAAGAGCAAATGAAAGCGGTACTGACAAACTATGCGAACGATCCTCAGTTCATTTTCAGCGATTCGCTTTCAGCAACGCTCTACAATCATAACATAATGCGGGAACCCTTGAAAGCCGAAGATATCGACCTGATTAACTACGACCGCATTCTCGAAATTGCAAAAGAGCGCACAGCCAATGCAGCCGATTATACCTTCATCTTCGTGGGTAATTTCGATATCGACTCTCTGAAACCGGTTGTTGAAAAGTACATCGCTTCGCTGCCTGCAAACAAGAATAGAGACAAAGTCGGTAAAATATCCACCATACAACCGGGTCTTATCGACAACAACTTCACGTTGCCCATGCAAACGGCTAAATCCACTGTGTACGCCGTCTATTCGGGAAAACAAAAATACGACTTGCGCAGTAACATTATGTTCAGTATGCTCGACCAAATCATGGACATCGTATATACCGAAACTATCCGTGAAGAAGAAGGCGGAACCTACGGCGTAGGGACATCGTCTAATTTATCGCCCGTCAACAACTCATGGTTGTTCCTATTTGGATTCGATACCAACCCGCAAGACGAAAAACGTTTGACAGAACGGGCTCACGCCGAACTAAACAAAGTTGTTACCGAAGGCCCTCGTGAAAAAGACTTCAACAAAGTAAAAGAGTATATGCTTAAACAACATGCTCAAAACCTTCGCGAAAACTCCTATTGGATGAACATTATCAAATCCGATGTTCTCGGTTACGGCGACAACAATACCGATTACGAAAACATTGTTAACGGCATTACGCTCGACGATATGAAGAAATTCACAAAGAAACTCTTCAACGGTAAAAACATCATCGAAGTAACGATGACCGGAGTTGTCGAAGACGAAACGAAATAAAAACGAGAATGTCAAAACTAAAATGACCGTTCCGAAAAATTGCAGCTTGTAACTGCTAAACCTAAAAAGGAAGAGCCGTATCATTACTCCAAACAGAGTTTGATACGGCTCTTTCTTTGATAAAATTGGTTTGTGATACCCTCTTCTCACCTTTACACTCGAATTTTAATCTAGCCACTCCCCTTATGTTTCCGCAAGAATAGCATTGCGGGGTATCGCACTTAAAATCAAAGCAAGGCAAAAAGTGAAATACTTCTCAACCTCCCCCCTGCCGTGTCTCGTAGCATTGCGGGAAGTTGTGGTAACAATAGGGGGAAAAGGGCGAGGGGATTAGAATACAAGCAAAAGCACAAACCCCAATTCCGCCTTTATCGGGCGGCGAAGTCGCAAGGGAGACGGAAGAAAAAGGGCGAGGACTGTTTAAGCGGAGGGTTACTATCACCCTCCTCCCTGCCGTGTCCCGTAGTATTACGGGGTGTTTTGCAACGCAAAATATAGGGGAGGTGTCCGAAGGACGGAGGGGTTAAATCGAAATTGTTGAATCTTCGACAAGCAAAGGAATATGGAAGAGAAACCGAAAAATCTATCGTTTCTTCGGAGAGAGTTTGTTAAAAAGAAATTTATGGCTAAACCTTATAGCTACCCGATTGGCTTCCGAAATAAAAAAAGCCTCTGTATTCAGAGGCTTTTTTTATTTACGATCGATTTTCTATCTGAATCTCAATTCCCCGAAATAATCGGGACGGTGAAAATCGGGCTTTTCGATAGGTATCGGCGACCAGCTCAAATAATGAGGCAAAGACGATCCATCGGCACATTTATAGAAATTAGCAGAGAGACTCTCCGGCAACTGCCCGCCGTCAAGCCCTATAAGTTCAAAAGGTATGGCGACCAATAAATTCCACGAGAAAAGCCCCTCCATCTCACAAAACGGTTTATTACCGACCGACGAATAACGTTTGATTTTAGCCATTTTATCGGCTGAGAAGTGCTCGGCATCTTCCCGCCCGGTGCGACGGGCAGCCAAAGCCGTTCCTATACAGTTAAACTCGAAATTATAATAATACTTCTCACCCGGTATCTGCACGAAAAACTCTACGCAGCTATCCTCCCAGACAGGAGAATTATCGGTACTGTTCACAGCCCGCAAATAATTGCCCTTTACAAAATAATTGATGTAGAGACACTCCTTATCACGAGCTATATAAAAAGAGGTAATAGGCTTATACGGAAACTCGTTCGGCCAATCGACGCAATCTATCGCCTGCCGCACACCCTGTGCCTCCAAAATCTCGGAAACCTGCGACAAAGGTTTGTCGCACAATCCGGCAACAAATGGAACTTCAATAACTTTTTTCATGATGTTTATAAATTATACAAAAAATAATCTTTTATTCCCCAAACAAATCCCACAATAGACATAATAATGATGATAATCCCGATTCCCCTATTTATTAACCAAATACTACGCACATTAAAACGGGCACGAACCTTATTGATGACGTAAGTTATCAGGAACCACCAACTGACAGCTCCTAACAAAATAGACAGATAACCCACCACATGATGCCCCAATTGTGATTCGGGCAAGAAAAAATTAAACCGGGCAAATAGGCCTATATAAAGAAATAATATCAGAGGATTGGAAAAAGTCAATAAAAACGCCGTAATGAAATCCTGCGTAAACGTATTGATGGAAGAATTGGCTTTACGAATATTCTTGGCCGGATTCTGGCGATACAGATACAACCCGAACCCCACCAAAACCAAACTGCCCAAAATCTGCAAAATATTTTGATTAGCCTCTATAAAATCGATGACGATAGACATGCCTAAGCCCGTAAGCAATGCATATATCAAATCGGATAATGCAGCACCCAATCCTGTCACGAAGCCCGACCATCGCCCTTTATTCAACGTACGCTGTATACACAATATCCCTATCGGTCCCATCGGCGCCGACACCAATATGCCTATGGCTAAGCCTCGAATTATAGTATATAGCGTTAAGTCCATAAAGTCTAAAAACTACCTTATTCTATTGAAATACGGTATAAATCACAAAATAGTATGACATTGACACAAAATAAATTTCATTTTTGCTCCTGTAAAACAAAAGCTCACCTCTATTGTCCGTCAAAAACGGCATAAGAAAAAGGCAAACCCCTATTTTCTTGAAGATGCCTATGCACAACCTATTCTCGATTCGTGAAGCAAAGATAGTGAAAGGTGAGCGCAGAGACAAACGGAAATCGCATTTCCGACTTGGCTATGCCGAACCGCATCCTATTTTCGCATACTGTGCAAAGATAATGAAAGGTGAACACAGAACAAAATTTATTTTAGTTCTGTTGAACAGCCGCCTATCTTATTTTATCGAACATAGGCAAGGTTGGACACAGCAAAAAGGCATACATCAACCACAACGCAAAAATGCCCCTATATTCGACCGTACCAAATACAGAGAAAAGACTCGTCCTCCTCTTCCCTCATTTGAGAGTCTCGTTGAGTCACCCCCTCCCCTATACTCGAAAAATCGAACATCAAGGAATAATATCCAAAAATTAGGAACTGTTTTGTCCTATTTTTTTTGAGTGGACGAGGGTTTTTCCTTAATTTTGCAACGAAAATAAATACGTTTTCTTTGTCTCGATTTTTCAGTCGGGAAAAAGAAAAACAGACATGCCACTAAAAAACAAGACACAATGGTCATTTTTTTCAAAACCTCCGTTCAAAACATTATTGCAGTTCAGGCCGATCACAGCTTTTCGGCAGATGAGACTAAAAAATTATCGTGGCTTTTCGACAATGCCGAGCTTCTCCCTGCTTCAACGTTGAAGGGCTGGTTTATCGGGCCCCGTAAAGAGATGATTACCCCGTGGAGCACCAATGCCGTAGAGATTACTCAAAACATGGGACTCACCGGTATCTCTCGCATCGAGGAATTTTTCCCTGTAACAGACGGTTCTGCCGAATTCGACAAAATGCTACAACGGTTGTACAACGGTATCGACGGTAAAATTTTCGACATCGACAAACAACCCGATCCCATTGTGTACATCGACGATCTTGCCGCATATAACGAACAGGAAGGTCTGGCCCTCAGCCCCGACGAAATAAACTATCTGAACGACCTAAGTAAAAAAATCGGACGGAAACTAACCGACAGCGAAGTTTTCGGATTCTCGCAAGTCAATTCCGAGCACTGCCGTCATAAAATTTTCAACGGTGTCTTCATCATCGACGGTCAAGAAAAAGAAAGTTCTCTTTTTAAATTGATAAAAAAGACCTCGGAATATAATCCCAATCGGTTGGTTTCGGCATACAAAGACAACGTGGCTTTCAATGCCGGACCTACCGTCGAGCAATTCGCTCCGATAAATCCCCAACAACCCGACTTCTTCGAAATAAAAGATATCAAAACAGTCATCTCGTTAAAAGCCGAGACACACAATTTCCCCACGACCGTGGAGCCTTTCAACGGAGCTGCCACCGGTACGGGAGGAGAAATACGCGACCGGCTCGGTGGCGGACGTGCCAGCCTACCTATTGCCGGAACGGCAGTTTATATGACGGCCTATCCTCGTACGGAAGAAGGACGGGAATGGGAAGAAGATTCCATGCAACCTCGTCCGTGGCTTTATCAAACGCCCGAACAAATATTGATTAAGGCCTCTAACGGAGCTTCTGATTTCGGAAACAAATTCGGACAACCCCTCATCTGCGGCTCCCTACTCACATTCGAGCACGCCGAGAACGGTAAAAAATTTGCTTTCGACAAAGTCATTATGCTCGCCGGCGGTGTAGGATTCGCCAACATGCGCGACGCACTTAAAGGCACGCCCGTAGCCGGGGAAAAAGTAGTGGTAATGGGTGGTGACAACTATCGTATCGGTATGGGTGGAGGAGCAGTCTCATCGGTAGAAACCGGACAATACGACAATGCCATCGAGCTGAACGCCGTACAACGAGCCAATCCTGAAATGCAAAAACGAGTATCCAACGTCATTCGGGCGATGTCCGAAGCCGAGGAAAATCCCATCGTCTCGATTCACGACCACGGAGCCGGAGGCCATTTGAACGCACTTTCCGAGTTGGTAGAAGAAACTGGCGGATTGATTCACATGGATCAACTGCCCGTCGGCGACCCCACCCTATCGGCCAAAGAAATCGTAGGTAACGAAAGTCAGGAACGTATGGGTATCGTCATTCGGGAAGAAGACATCGAGCACATTCGTCAAATCGCCGACCGCGAACGGGCTCCGTTCTATGTAGTTGGCGAAACCACAGGCGACCATCGCTTCGTATTCGAACAGACCGATGGTGTTAAGCCCATCGACTTAGCGATGGAAGACATGTTCGGGAAAGCCCCCCGTACCGTCATGACAGACAGAACAGTCGAAGAAACCTACGAAGACGTAACATACGATCAAACGCAACTCGACGAATACGTGGAACGTGTGCTCCAACTCGAAGCAGTCGCTTGTAAAGACTGGCTCACCAACAAAGTGGACCGTTCCGTTACCGGAAAAATTGCCCGCCAACAATGTCAGGGAGAGATACAACTCCCATTGAGCGACTGCGGAGTAGTTGCCCTCGACTATCGAGGACGCGCCGGTATCGCCACCTCTATCGGCCATGCGCCGCAAGCGGCATTGGTCGATCCCGCCGCAGGATCTGTTCTCTCCATCGCCGAAGCCCTCACCAATATCGTTTGGGCTCCGCTCTCCGAAGGTTTAGACAGCGTTTCGCTTAGTGCCAACTGGATGTGGCCCTGCAAAAACGAAGGCGAAGATGCCCGCCTATATCGGGCAGTCGAAGCATGCAGCGATTTTGCCTGCTCGCTCAGAATCAATATCCCCACCGGAAAAGACAGTCTGTCCATGACTCAGAAATACGGAAAGGACAAAGTCTATTCGCCCGGTACGGTCATCATCTCGGCAGGAGCCGAAGTCTCGGATATACGTAAAGTCGTATCTCCCGTCCTCCGCACGGGAGTCAACAGTACGATCTACTACATCGATTTCTCGTTCGACAAGCTCAAATTAGGAGGCTCGGCGTTCGCCCAATCGCTCGACAAAATAGGTAAAGAAGTTCCCACTGTACAAGACAGCGAATACTTTGCCAACGCGTTCAATGCCGTCCAAGAATTAATTAACAAAGAGTTGATTCTGGCAGGGCACGATATCTCCGCCGGCGGTATGATAACCACGATGCTCGAAATGAATTTTGCCAATACCGAAGGCGGTTTGGAAGTTTCGTTGGACGAAATCCCCGAAAAAGACCTTGTTAAGATATTGTTCAGCGAAAACCCGGGTATCTTGATTCAAGTAGAAAAAACCGACGAAGTCGAAAAGATATTGAAAAAAGCCGGCGTAGCGTTTATCCGTCTGGCTCGTCCCTGTGACGAACGCCATCTGCTCATACACAAGGACGGAGCCGATTATCAATTCTTCATCGATCATTTGCGCGACGTATGGTTCGAGTCGTCCTATCTGCTCGACCGCAAACAAAGCGGAGAAAAAGCAGCCAAAGACCGCTTCCTCAACTACAAGGAACAACCGCTGCAATTCCGTTTCCCCGATTCGTTCACGGGAACGCTCGCCCAATACGGTATCTCGGCCGACCGTCGCACACGCTCCGGTGTGAAAGCAGCCATCATTCGTGAGAAGGGCGTTAATGGAGATAGAGAAATGGCCTATTCGCTCTATTTGGCGGGATTCGATGTGAAAGATGTGCATATGACCGACCTCATCAGTGGCCGCGAAACGCTCGACGATATCAACATGATTGTATACTGCGGTGGATTCTCTAATTCCGATGTACTCGGTTCGGCAAAAGGCTGGGCAGGAGGATTCCTTTGGAACGAGAAAGCCAAAGCTGCACTCGACCGTTTCTATAACCGCCCCGACACCCTGAGTCTCGGTATTTGCAACGGCTGCCAGCTCATGGTAGAATTGGGACTGCTCACCCCCGACCACGAACAAAAGCCCAAAATGCGACACAACGATTCGCACAAATTCGAATCTCAGTTCATCGGATTGACAATTCCCGAAAACAACTCTGTCATGTTCGGCTCGTTATCGGGCTCGAAACTCGGTATATGGGTTGCCCACGGAGAAGGTAAATTCGAGTTGCCTTACGCCAAAGAACGATACAATATCGTAGCCCAATACACCTACGATGCTTATCCGGCAAATCCCAACGGATCGCCTTACGGGATAGCCGGTATCGCTTCGGCCGACGGCCGCCATTTGGCCATGATGCCCCACCTCGAACGAGCCATATTCCCCTGGCAGTGCGGACATTATCCTGCCGACAGAAAAACCGACGAGATTACCCCGTGGATCGAAGCTTTTGTCAATGCTCGCAAATGGGTTGAACAGCACACCAAATAAAAAGTATATTCCGCAGGGCGGGAGGGAAACAATGTCCCTCTCGCTCTGTTCGTTTAATCAAATAATAATCAACACGACAACATTACATTATGGGAGGATTTTTTGGTAGCATAAAAAAAGAATCTTGCGTTACCGACCTTTTTTATGGCGTAGATTACAACTCGCACTTAGGTACGAAACGTGCCGGTATCGTGACGTATGAAAATGGCGTTTTCAAACGGGCGATCCACAATATAGAAAACTCCTACTTCCGCTCGAAATTCGAAGCCGAACTGCCCGAATTCTCTGGTAATTCGGGAATCGGTGTCATCAGCGATACCGATGCACAACCCATCATCATCAGTTGCCATTTGGGAAAATTCGCCATCGTTACCGTCGCCAAAATAAACAACGTAGAAGAACTCGAAAAAGAACTACTGGCGAGTGGAAACCATTTCAGCGAACACAGTAACAATATCATCAACCAATCCGAATTGGTTTCGATGATTATCAGTCAAGGAAAAGACTATGTCGACGGCATCCGCTTGGTACAGGAAAAAATCAAAGGGTCTTGTTCTATGCTTTTACTCACCGAGCAAGGCATTATCGCCGCTCGCGATAAGTACGGTCGCTCGCCTATCCTCGTCGGGCGGGGAGATAACGGCTACGCCGTATCGTCCGAAACATGCAGCTTCCCGAACCTCGGATACGAACTCTGTTACGACATACGACCCGGAGAAATCGTCCGGTTGACAGCCGATGGTTATGAATCGCTCAACCAGCCCGGTAAAAAAATGCAGATATGCTCCTTCCTATGGGTATATTACGGATATCCCGCCTGCGAATACGAAGGGAAGAATGTCGAAGAGATGCGCTTTCACACTGGCTTCGAAATGGGTAAAAAAGACGACATCGAAGCCGATTTCGTCTCCGGCATCCCCGATTCCGGTGTAGGCATGGCTCTCGGATACGCCGTAGGTAAACAAATTCCCTACCGGAGAGGTATCGTCAAATATACCCCCACTTGGCCTCGCAGCTTCACCCCTTCCAATCAAGCCATGCGCGAGCTGGTAGCCAAAATGAAACTCATACCCAACAAAAGCATGCTCGACGGAAAACGGGTCGTATTCTGCGACGACTCCATCGTCCGCGGTACGCAACTGAGAGACAATGTATCCGATCTCTACCGTTATGGAGCCAAAGAAGTTCACATGCGCATCAGTTGCCCCCCTCTCCTGTACCCGTGTAAGTTTCTTAACTTCACAGCCTCCAAAAGCGAAATGGAGCTTATTACCCGTCGCACCATCGCCGAGATAGAGGGTAACCCCGATAAAAATGTCGCAGCTTATGCACGCACCGGGTCGCCCCAATACAATTGTATGGTAAACTGCATTTGTAAAAAGCTGAACATTACCTCATTAAAATTCAACCCGTTAGAAACGCTGGTCGAATCGATCGGGCTTCCTAAGGAATGCATCTGCACGCATTGTTTCGACGGCAGCAGCTACGAATAAGCCCGTCAGAACCGAATAAAACCCCGGCTCGTTATGCCGTCCGATCATCTGTTCTCGCCGGGCGGCATAACGGTTTTTTCGCCTAAAAGATTGAAAATAACAATCATTTTTGTAATTTTGCGAGTCAATGAATCGACACAGAATATACGAATATTTATAAATCATAAATCTCACATTAAATTATGAGTCTTAAAATCGTAGTATTGGCAAAACAAGTGCCCGATACCAGAAATGTGGGGAAGGATGCCATGAAAGAGGACGGAACGATCAACCGTGCCGCCTTGCCTGCTATCTTCAACCCCGAAGATTTGAATGCCTTGGAACAGGCTCTGCAACTGAAAGAACAAAACCCGGGATCGACGATTACCCTGCTTACGATGGGTCCTCCTCGTGCCGCCGAAATTATTCGGGAAGGTTTATTCCGTGGAGCGGACGGAGGTATCGTATTGACCGACCGTGCCTTTGCCGGAGCCGACACATTGGCTACGTCTTACGCACTATCGTGTGCCGTACGCAAAATCAAAGATTATGATATTATCTTGGGAGGTCGTCAAGCCATCGATGGCGACACGGCTCAGGTAGGCCCTCAAATCGCCGAAAAATTGGGAATACCCCAAGTCACCTATGCCGAGCAAATTCTGAACATAGAAAACGGGAAAGCCACCGTGAAACGTCGTCTCGAACGCGGGGTAGAAACCGTCGTAGTTCCCCTGCCCGCAGTCATCACGGTCAACGGTTCGGCCGATGAATGCCGTCCTCGCAACGCGAAGCTCATACAACGTTACAAATACGCCAAGACACCGAGCGAAAAACAAGGACTGAGCGAAGAATGCTTGAAACTCTATGAACAGCGTCCGGCCCTCAACCTTTACGAATGGAGTGTAAACGATGTCGATGCCGACCTCGATCAAGTAGGTCTTGCCGGTTCTCCCACCAAAGTAAAAGCCGTACAAAACGTTGTATTCCAAGCAAAGGAAAGCAAACGACTCACGGCTGCCGATAACGAAATCGAAGACCTTGTCAAAGAATTGATCGCCAACCACACGATTGGTTAATGCCCGTGTACTATGAACTAAAAAACTAACGATTATGAACAATCTGATTGTATATTGCGAAATAGAAGACGGCATCATCGCCGATGTGAGCCTCGAACTGCTCACAAAAGGTCGCTCGCTGGCCAATCAACTGAATTGTAAACTCGAAGCACTGGTGATCGGTAGCAACCTCGACGGTGTGGAAAAACAAGTATTCCCCTATGGAGTCGATACCGTTTATACCGTAGACGATCCCCGCATCTACCCCTACACCTCGTTGCCACATACCTCGGTATTGGTAAATTTATTCAAAGAACAGAAACCTCAGGTTTGCCTGATGGGAGCCACCAGTATCGGTCGCGACCTCGGTCCGCGGGTTTCCTCTTCGCTGCACAGCGGACTCACGGCCGACTGCACCGCATTGGAAATAGGACCTCACGAGGACAAAAAGAACAATAAGACCTATGAAAATCTGTTGTATCAGATTCGTCCCGCTTTCGGAGGCAACATCGTAGCGACGATCGTTAACCCCGAATGCCGTCCTCAAATGGCTACGGTTCGCGAAGGCGTGATGAAAAAAGAAATTTACGATCCCGCTTACAAGGGAGAAGTTGTTAAACTGGATCCGAAAAAATACGTTTCCGACACCGACTTTGTGGTAGAAGTCATCGATCGCCAGATGGAAAAATCCAAAGCCAACGTCAAAGGCGCATCCATCATCGTAGCCGGCGGTTACGGTATGGGATCGAAAGAAAACTTCGACATGCTGTTCGACTTGGCGGCTACATTGGGAGCCGAGGTAGGAGCTTCCCGCGCTGCGGTCGACGCCGGATACATCGAGCACGAACGTCAAATCGGACAAACCGGTGTCACGGTTCGCCCCAAGCTCTATATCGCCTGCGGTATCTCTGGACAGATACAACACATCGCCGGTATGCAAGACAGCTCCATCATCATCTCTATCAACAGCGATCCTAACGCACCTATCAATACGATAGCCGACTATGTGATCACGGGTACAGTCGAAGAAGTAATTCCGAAGCTGATCAAATATTATAAGAAAAACTCCAAATAAAACATATTTTCGATTCTGTCGATAAGACAAAGTCTTGCGACAAATCAAAGATAGAGAGTTAAATTATAATACAATAAATAATACAGAACAATGGCTAATTTTTATTTAGATAACAGTGATCTCAAACATCACTTGAACCACCCGCTCATGAAGAAGCTGGTGGCTTTACGGGAACGGAATTACTCCGATGCCGAAAAATACGACTATGCGCCCTTCAATTTCGAAGATGCCATGGATAGTTATGAAAAAGTGCTCGAAATAGCAGGCGAGATAAGCGGCGAAATCGTTGCAGCCAATGCCGAAGACGTAGACCACGAAGGTCCGCACGTTGTCGACGGACATGTCGTATATGCCAAAGGTACGCAAAAAAACCTCGACGCTCTGGTAAAAGCCGGATTGATGGGTATCTCTATCCCCCGTCGCTACAACGGGCTTAACTTCTCGTTGGTTCCCTACATCATGGCTGCCGACATGGTAAGCCGCGCCGATGCCGGATTCGTAAACATCTGGGGATTGCAAGACTGCGCCGAAACCATTTACGAATTTGCCAATGAAGAACAAAAGCAAAAATACCTGCCGCGCGTTTGCGCCGGCGAAACTATGGCGATGGACCTCACCGAACCCGATGCCGGTTCCGACTTGCAAGCCGTCATGCTCAAAGCCACATACAGCGAGGCCGACGGTTGCTGGTATCTCAACGGAGTGAAACGGTTCATCACCAACGGTGACGGACACATTGCACTCGTGCTGGCCCGTTCCGAAGAAGGAACCAAAGACGGACGCGGACTCTCCATGTTCATCTACGACCGCAACGACGGCGGTGTAACCGTTCGCCGTATCGAAAACAAAATGGGTATCAAAGGGTCTCCCACCTGCGAATTGGTGTTCAAAAATGCCAAAGCCGAACTCTGCGGAAGCCGCAAATTGGGTCTTATCAAATACGTCATGGCATTGATGAACGGAGCCCGCCTCGGTATCGCGGCACAATCTGTCGGCGTCTCCGAAGCGGCATACCGCGAAGCCATCGCCTATGCACGCGACCGCAAACAATTCGGGCAAGCCATCATCGAGTTCCCCGCCGTTTTCGAAATGATCTCTTTGATGAAAGCCAAACTCGACGCTTCACGCTCGCTGCTTTACGAAACGACACGATTCGTAGACATGTACAAAGCATACGAAGACATTGCCAAAGAACGCTCGCTCGAACCCGAAGAACGTGCCGAAATGAAAGCCTACCAAAAATTGGCCGACGCATTCACCCCTATGGCAAAAGGCATGTCCAGTGAATTTTGTAATCAAAACGCCTATGACTGCGTACAAGTACACGGAGGGTCCGGTTTCATGAAAGACTACGCTTGCGAACGCATCTACCGCGATGCCCGCATCACTTCCATCTACGAAGGAACCACCCAGTTGCAAGTCGTGGCAGCTATTCGCCACGTCACCACCGGCACATATCTGCATCAGATCGAAGCATACGAAGCTGCTGAAATCGCGCCCGAACTGGAACCTCTGCGCGACCGCCTCAAAGCTATGAAAGCCGCCTACGTAAAAGCTGTCGAAACCGTCACTGCAACGAAAGACAACGAATACATCGACTTCCAAGCACGCCGCATGGTCGAAATGGCCGGTCATGTTATCATGGGACACCTCCTGCTCAACGATGCCACTCGTAACGAATCGTTCCGGCAGTCGGCCGAAGTATACATTAACTTCGGCGAAGCAGAAGTTGCCAAACACGCCGCATTTATCGAACGTTTCAATCCCGAAATGATGGCCGCTTATCGCAAATAAACGCAACATTTCATATCATTCGAGGAGGTATTCCAGATAAATGGAATACCTCTTTTTTATATCGGAAATTCAGTATGATTCCACTTCTTCCCTGACGTATCCCGCTGCATTGCGGGGTGTGGCTCATAAAATCGGAGCAGAAGCGAAAGGGAAATACATCTCACCCTCCTCCCCTGTGTCCCGCAGCATGGCGGGGTGTTTTTGCGCAGCAAAATATAGGGGAGAGCCGAGGAGCATGGCGATGAGGAGAGGTCTTAAAAAGACCCTCAGTGGAGATAATAGAGGTAACCCTCCTCTCCCTCTGTGTTCCTGAAAGGAATATAGGGGGAGTGCCCGAAGGGCGAGGGGGTTAAAAAGACTAGCAAAAGCACGAGCAAAATCCCCGCCTTTATCGGTCGGTGAAGTCGTAAGAAAGACGGAGGAAAAAGGGCGAGGACTGTCCGAGCGAAGCGAGTTCCGCAGACCCCGACGGCGACCGTAGCGACGAACCCAAAAGCCCGATAACAGCGGCGGCGCTTCTTGGTTCGTTCTTCTCGCTGTTGAGAAGAATGAACAAATAAAGTGAATTAGTGTAACAAGGACTTTCTTTGGCAGAGAAAGAAAGTCCTTTGTAGCACAATCCTCCCCCTGCCGATAGAGAAAGTGTCCGAAAGACGGAGGGGTTGCAAGAATAACAAAAAGGAATAAAGATATAGTATCCTAATCTGCCGAATCGGGTGTCCCCTTTTCACCACTATCTTTGAATACCTTCGACAACCAGCGCTCTTGAACAGTCTCCATCAATTCATAAAAATTAGGAACGAACAACGTACCCAATACCGTATTCATCGCCATACCGAACACGACAGCCGTACCCAAAGCTATACGACTTTCGGCTCCCGCACCTGTCGCGAACATCAGCGGAAGAACCCCGAAGATAAAAGCGAACGAAGTCATCAAGATAGGTCGCAGGCGCAACCTCCCCGCCTCCATCGCCGATTGCCGGATAGACTCGCCCTGCTTACGGTAATCCATGGCAAACTCGATAATGAGGATAGCATTTTTGGCCGACAAAGCGATAAGCAAAATCAACCCTATCTGACTGTAAATACTGATAGACAAACTCATGACAATACACCCCAGCACCGTCCCCAATATGGCAGTGGGCAAACTCAGTATCACGGCTATCGGGTTAGTCCAACTTTCATACTGGGCAGCCAGCACCAGAATCACGATCAATATCGCAAGTCCGAAGATAAGACCTACCGTAGAACCGCTCTGGCTCTCTTGATAAGCCTCCCCCGTCCAACTATATCCGAAATTCGTACCCAGTGTATTCCGGACCAATCGCTCCATAGCCGCCATACCCTCCGACGAACTTATCCCCGGAGCCGGTATCGCCGTGAGTGCAGCCGAAGAATACATATTGTACCGGCTTACTAAATTCAGTCCCATCATCTCCTCGACCTGTGTAAACGAAGAAAACGGAACCATGCTACCGTCCCGGTTTCGCACGCTCAGTTTCATCACATCGTCGATATGAGCCCTCGCTCCGGCCTGAGCGCCCAACTTCACCTGATAGATACGGCCAAACTCCACGAAATCATTCACATAAGCCGACCCCATATAATACGACAAAGCCGAGAAAACACTGCTGAGAGTAAGCCCCTGCATTTCCACCTTATCGCGATCTATATTCAATGTATATTGCGGGGTATTCCCTTGAAACATCGAGTTTATCTGCATCAAGGCCGGTTCGCTACCGATATTCCCGATCAAAGCATTCGCTGCGGATTCCAATTCGCCCGCCCCCAAATTGCTGCGATCTTCGAGTTGCATTTCAAGACCGCCCGAAACACCCAGTCCGCTGATAGCTGGCGGATTGACGGCAAACACGATAGCCTCTTGCAAAACAGATGCATCCCGGTTCAGCCGCTCCACCACATTAAACACGCTATGTTCTTTCCCCTTCCGGTCGTCCCAGGGTTTCAGTACCACGAAAAACGTTGCCGAATTGGACGAACTTCCACCCTGTAACGCCGAAAAACCCACGATATTCAAGGCATTTTCCACTTCGGGGTACGACTGTATAATTCGATTCAAATCATCGCAAACCTTGCGGGTCCGTTCCATGGATGCGGCATTGGGCAACTGCACCGATACGATAAAATAACCTTGATCTTCCTGTGGAATAAACGAAGTCGGCCACTTGGCAAATCCATAGAAAGCAGCCAAAGCCAACACGATAAAAGCCGACAACGACACCAAAGGTTTACGCAACATCGAGCCGATAACTTTCACATATCCGTTCAAAGTCGCTCCATATCCCTTATTAAACCACTTGTACAAAAAAAACGAAGGTTCGCGGGTCGGTTGGAGAAACAATGCGCACAAAGCCGGAGTAAACGTCAGCGAATTGAACCCGCTGAATACGGTAGCGACAGCGATCGTCAAAGCGAATTGTTTATACAGTTCTCCTGTGATACCACCGATAAAAGCTGTCGGGATAAACACGGCCAATAACACCAATACCACGCCGATAACCGGACTCGTAATCTCCTCCATGGCCTTCTCGACCGCCTCCTTGCGACTATACTTTCCCGTATCGATAAGCCGGGTCGAATTTTCGACCACTACGATCGCATCGTCCACCACGATAGCTATTGCCAAAACAAGGCCGAAGAGAGTAAGCGTATTGATAGAAAATCCCATCAACTTCATCACGGCAAATGTTGCGATAAGCGAAACCGGTATGGTCAGAGAAGGAATAATCATTGCCCTGAAATTTTGTAAGAAAATAAGAATGACCAGCATCACGATAAGAGAAGTCTCCACAAACGTAACCAATACCTCATCGATAGATGCACTCACGAATTGAGTCGTATCGAGCACCACCTTATATTGCACATCGTTCGGGAAATAACGGCTCAAATCCATCATCTTCGCTTTCACAGCTTTTGCCACATCGAGAGAATTAGACCCCGGCAACTGATAAATGGCGATAGCCGCCGTTTCTTTACCGTTAATAGTCGATGTCGTATTGTAAGTCGCACTTCCCAAATCTATGGTAGCGATGTCGCGCAACCTCAGATATTCCCCGCCGGGCAACGACTTGATGATGATCCGTCCGAACTCCTCCGGCGTAGAAAGGCGACCTTTCGAAACCAATGTAAACTGGAAAGCCTCGTCCGTATCCGTAGGAGGTTGTCCCACACTACCGGCCGACACCTCCATATTTTGTGCCTGAATAGCCGAATAGACATCGGCCGGCGTAAGGCTCCGTATACGCATCAACTCCGGGTCGAGCCAGATACGCATGCTGTAATTATCGGCTCCGAACACCGTCACACCGCCTACTCCCGGCAAACGGGACAACTCGTCGGTAATGTTCAACTTGGCATAATTCGACAGATATAAACTGTTATACAATGGATTATCCGATTCCAACGCCAAGAACATGACGATGTTGGTAGACTGCTTCTTCGTGATAATTCCCTGTTGTATGACAGCCTCCGGTAAATTTCCCTGCGCTATGTTCACCCGATTCTGTACCAACACGGTCGCCATATCTATATCGGTTCCCACCTCGAAAGTAACGGTCAGCGTATATTGCCCCGACGACGAAGACGACGAACTCATATAAATCATTCCGTCCACACCGTTCACCTGCTCCTCGATAGGTACACCTACCGTTTTCGCCACCGTCTCGGCACTCGCCCCGGGATATACAGCGGTCACCTGTACCGTAGGAGGTGTTATATCGGGAAACTGGGCGACCGGGAGCGTATAGATGGTAACCAATCCCACCAGCACCATAACAATGGCGATGACCGTAGCGAAAATAGGCCTGTTAATAAAAAATTTCGAAATCATACCCATTCATTTTTAGGAACCATTAATTCTTTTCCAAAACCGGACGAACCGGCATGCCCGCTCTCACTTTCAACAAAGCCTTCGTAACATAACGATCGGTCGGTGAAATCCCCTCGTCGATCACTCTCAAAGTATCGTTAACCAACTGTCCCGTCTCCACAGGGCGATATTCCACCACATTAGAATCGTTCACCACATACATATACTTGCCAAGTTGGTCCGTGGCAATAGAAGCATCCCTCACCAATATCGCATGCTCGCGGCTACCATACGGCAACCGGATAGAGATATACAAACCACTCTTCAACTCGCCGGCAGGATTATCCACCTCGGCCCGTATCGAAAGCGTACCCGTCGACAAGTCCACATTCGGCGACAAATAATCGAGTCTACCGTAATAACTGCGGCTGGTAGGCTCCTGAAAAAGGATCTCCACACGATCGCTCGGTACGGAATGTTTACCTTTACTCTGGTTCAGCAACATTTTCAAATATTGATTATCCTCGATATTGAAATAGGCATACATTTTCTTATCCTGATAAATAGTCGCCAACTTCGTCGATTGCAAAGACCCGCTGATATAATTACCCACATCGTACAAATTGCGTGATATCCGGCCCTCGAACGGGGCTTTCACATAACAATACCCCAACTGTATGCGAGCCGTCGACAACGCAGCCTCGGCATTCCGAACAGAGGCCCTACTTTGTTCCAATTTCGACTCCGCCTGTATCAAATCGATCGTACTGATGGCATCGCTTTGCGCCGCCTCTTTCATTCGGGTGTAATTATTCTCTGCATAATCATACTGTGCCTGAGCCGTTTTCAACGCTGCCTCGGCCTGTTCCACTGCATCCTCGTATTGCGAAGGTTCGATAACGAAAAGCAACTGTCCCTTCTTTACGATCTCACCCGGTGTATAGGCCACCTGTTGCAGATATCCGTTCACACGAGCTACCAGATCGACGGTTTGTAACGAAGTAAGGTAACCCGGATAACTCTTTATCAAAACCACCGAATCGACCGCCGGATAAGCCACCGATATTTCGGGCAGCCGAACATCGCCACTTTGCTTCTCCCCCTTTTTCGATTGGCAGGAAAAAAGCGAAAACAATACAGCCACAGCCACTATCGGCATATAAGAAAACAAACGTCTCATAAAATATGAATTTTAATTTTAGGGTTGACTCGAATCTATCCAACCGCCACCCAGCGATTGATATAAAAGAATAAGCGCATTGATGGCGTTTCCCTGCGCCGACACATAAGAATTTTGATACGAAAGCAATGAGCGCTGCGCATCGAGTACATTTTGGAACCCCGACAAGCCTCGCTTATACAAGTCGAGCGAGAGCGACAACGTCTTTTCACCCTCGGCCACCAGCTCTTTCAACATCGAAATTTGTTTGACGATATGCGTATAACTGTTCATGGCATTCTCCACCTCTTGGACAGCCGTCAACACAGTTTGGTTATACTGCTCTATGCCGCTATCGAGCTGAGCCCTCGCCGATGCCAAAGCCTGTATGCGCTGTGTCCCTTGAAACAAAGGCCACGAGACCGTAGGAGCCAACTGATAGGTCATACTCCTCTTATTGAAAAAATGGTCCATATCTCTGGAAGCGAATCCGATACTGCCGTTCAAATACAATTTCGGCATAAAATCAGACTTGGCTGCACCCACCGAAGCCGCATACGATGCTACCGTCCGTTCGGCCTGCCTCACATCAGGACGGCGGCGAAGCAAATTCATGGGAATACCTATGCCCACTAACCTCTGATAATCGGGCAACGGCTTTGTCGTCCGAAGCATCGGACGCAACTCATCGGGATACTTCCCCAACAAAATAGCGATAATATTGATCTGTTTCTCTATACCCGCTTCAAGAGACGGCAAAGAAGCCTTTGTATTGAAATAAACCGTCTTGGCTTGCGAAACGTCGAGTTGCGACGCCAATCCGGTCTCGTACCTCACCTCCGTAATATGCAGGATACTCCGTTGCGATTGGATATTGCTCTCGGCCACGATATACTGTTGCTGATACGTGCGCAATGTCATATAAGCGGTCGCCACTTGGGCACACAGAGACACCATCGTCCCGTTATATTCGTCCCGGGAAGCACGGAACAACTCTTTCTTCGCTTTGGCCCTCTGACGTATCGAACCGAACAAATCGATTTCCCAACTCACCGACAAATCACCCGAAGCATATTGGGAATAAGTGTTATCGGCAGCCTCTCGCCCCAGATAACTGCTATTACGGGTCTTCGTCCAACCGGCCGAAAAATTCACCGACGGATAGAAACCGCTCTGTTCCATACGCCAAGCCGCTCTGGCCATACGTATACGATCAGCGGCCGCCAACAAATTATGGTTACTGTCCACCGCCTCTTGAATCAACGTGTCGAGACAAGCATCGTTAAATCCGCTCCACCATAAATCCTCAGGAGGCAACTGCTGCGAAAACAATGTATCGGGAGTCCACGCCTTCGGTATGTCGTCAGACAAATAACGAGTAGCCGGTTGCTGGGCATAAACAGCCCCTCCGCAAAGGAGAATCAATACCAACGCAACAAGCCGACTTCGAATAAAAAAAACTTTACACATAACGTTAAACAGTTTCTTAATTGATTTATATCGTTCAATCGAAACAAATTTTCGAGACAACGCCTTTTTCGATAATAAATTATAACGGTCGTAATTCGAAATAGTTTACAAAAATCCAAACTCCTGCCTCCTTCCGCCTTTATCGAACCTCTCCCACCTGTAAGAGAAAGCGAAAAACGCTTATCGAGTCACACCATAGAAAATCGACCTCTTCAAAGATTCAGTTCCTAATTTTCCTTCCTACGAAACAATTCGCTATCTTTATCAAAAAAAATCGAATGATGACAAATGACAAATACACCCGTTTGGTAAAACTTCAAAAAGCATTCTTCAACGAACACATCACACGAGAAATTCCATTCCGGCTATGTGCTCTCGACCGCTTGGCCGAAGCTCTCGTTAGTCGGGAAAAACAACTCGGTGAAGCCCTGCATGCCGACTTGGGAAAATCCGCATTCGAAAGCTATGCCACCGAAATCGGATTCCTCCTCCACGAAATACGGACAATAAAAAATCACTTGCAAAGCTGGGCTCGCGACCGACGTCGTCCTACCCCCCTCTTTCTCTTCGGCTCGAAAAGTCGCATTCACTACGAGCCCTACGGTTGTGCACTCATCATTGCCCCGTGGAATTACCCGCTGCAATTAGCTTTATCCCCCCTTATCGGAGCCATAGCAGCCGGTAACTGTGCCATCGTCAAACCATCGGGCGAAGCACCCCGTACGGCTGCCGCTCTGCAAGAACTTATCGACGAATGTTTCGAGGAAGAATACATCGCCGTTACCGATGCCGATCGGGAAACCACCGAGTTACTCCTGCAAGAACGATTCGATTACATCTTCTACACAGGAGGTGTCGAATACGGGCGTCACGTCATGCAAGCCGCATCTCGTCACCTCACCCCCGTCACACTCGAACTAGGAGGAAAAAGTCCCTGTATCGTCGATGACGATGCCGATTTGAAAGCCACCGCACGCCGCATCGTATGGGGCAAGTTCCTCAACTGCGGACAAACCTGTGTAACCCCCGACTACCTCATGGTACATCACAAAGTCCAAGACAAACTCACAGAATATATCTGTGACGAAATCACCCGCCAATACGGCGAAAATCCACAACAAAGCCCCGATTATCCCCGTATCGTCAATGCTCGGCATTTCGACCGCCTGTCGGCGCTCCTCTCGCACGGCACGATACTTTGCGGAGGCACAAGCGATCCCGCCGACCGATACATAGCCCCCACGCTGCTCACCGACATACCCCTGCAATCCCCTCTGCTCACCGACGAAATCTTCGGCCCCATACTCCCCGTACTCCCGTTCGACGACATCGACGACTGTGTCGAATACGTCAACGACCGGGAAAAGCCCCTCGCCCTCTACTACTTTACCCGCAGCAAAAAACGGGCACGCTACATGATACAACACACCACATCGGGCGGAGCCTGTATCAACGACACCATTGTACAAACCGCCAACGGAAACCTCCCCTTCGGAGGAATCGGGAACAGCGGAATGGGAGCCTACCACGGCCGCGAAAGTTTCGAGACATTCAGTCATTGCCGCAGCATCGTCGACTCCTCTCTGCACCTCTATCCCAATTTCAAATTTCCACCATATGCCGACAAACTCAAATGGCTTAAACGATTGATGAAATAATTAACCGCATTAAAATTCTACTATTCAAATTAATAATCGTATAAATCTCCTATGATTAATAACGAATACCTCTATCATTTTACATCATCGGAAAACTTAATCCGTATTTTAGAAACCATGAGTTTAAAATTATCCGATTTTAAAAAACTTAACGATTTAAACGAAAATAATATACCACACTACTATTTCATCAACGGACGAGGATTAGCCCAAACGAAGAATTATATAAAGAACCACTGTAAGATACTTTGCTTTTCTCAAGACTACTTGTATAAACATCGACTTCTCCGCGGAACCAACCATCCTCGCATGTGGGCTCAATATGCTCAAAATAGCACCGGAGCTTGTATTATTATAAATGAAAATCTTTTCCTAAAACAAAACGAAAATATCCTAAAAACGACATTCTATAAAATAGAAAATATCGAATATACAGACAAGCTATACAATATATCAAAGCCTAATCCTATATACAGTTACCCGGAAGAACTTCTAAAATGTCACTACAAAGACATTTTTTATAAAAAACATATTGATTGGGAACAAGAACACGAACGAAGACTTTTTATTTTAAATATACCTGAAATACAATTTTTATCAATAAAAAATTGTATTTTGTACATTTGCTTAGGATCTAATTTTAATAAGTACAATAAATTACGTGAAACAATTCATAAACTCGAATCAAAGTGTTTTAACCAAGACAATCATCTCCTATTTTTGAGTCAATATAATATGGACGGAAATATTTCCGAAGGTCCTTTGGTGGATCAACTAAAATATTCTAATTCAAAAAAAAATGAATAGAGGGCCACTTCTAAACTCCTCCCTTGTCGTGCTCCGCAGCATTGCGGGGTGTGGCTCATAAAATCGGAGCAGAAGCGAAAGAGAAATACATCTCAACCTCTCCCCCTGTGTTCCTACAAGGAATATAGGGGGAGTGCCCGTAGGGCGAAGGGGTTAGAATACAAGCAAGATCCCCCGATTCCGCCTTTATCGGGCGGCGAAGTCGCAAGAGAGACGGAGGAAAAAGGGCGAGGACTGTCCGAGCGGAGCGAGTTCCGCAGACCCCGACGGCGACTGCGGCGACAAACCCCAAAACCCGATAACTGCGGCGGCGCTTCTTGGTTCGTTCTTCTCGCTGTTGAGAAGAAT